>JAAZAT010000032.1 GCA_012514185.1 Spirochaetales bacterium
CAAATCGGGCCATAACTGAAACCAATAAGAGCACAAAGGATGAGAGAAAGTACCGGGGACGGACTCAAAACAAGCACTACGTACACCAAGGTTATTGCTATGAACCTGATTTTCAACTGTACATAAAGATTGCTGGAAACTGTACTGCTGAGCAACCGGGAAAGGGCCATGGCACTCCAATACAGGGATATTGCGTAAGCACCCCAAGAAGAGCGAAATGAATCATAAAAATAGGTTTCTACAACATACCCGAACCCATTTTCCATCCCAACATAGAGTAACATTGTGATGAAGAATAATCTGAATAGATTGGATTGAATTAAAGACTTGTCCAACAAAAGAGCGTCACTTGTATGCATTACTTTTGTAAAACCTGTCTCGGAGAGCAAGAGAACCAATGAAACGAGACAGACTGCACTACTAGATAGAAAAACCCAACGCCACAAGAAAAAGGTCAGCGATGAAACCAACGGAGCGGCAACAGCACCAATGCACAGGAATGCCTGGCTGAGATTGATGTACCGATCCGCGTTTTCTTTATAGTGATCACCTAGCAGGGCAGTGGAGACACTCTCTGCAACCCCATAGCCCGATCCAATGAACAAGAGGCCCAGGACAGTAATACCAAGCCATGATGAAACGCCTACCATAAAAGCCCCTATGCTGAACACAAGCATAAAAACCACAAGTGTGCGCTTCTTGCCGACTCGATCGGCAATTCGCCCGATCAAGGCCGGCATGAGAATAATACCGACATATTGTGCAGAAACCAAAAATCCACTATCGATTCTCTCAAGAGAGAAGAACTCAGCCATCGTGCGCAGAACTGTCTGGAATCCACCCATTTCAAAACCGATTGAGAAATGCAATAGGCATGAAAATAGTATTTTCCTATCAAGATATTTCTTTTTATTCATCCTGTCTTTTATCCCTGTATCCTGCATAAAAAAGTCCCTCTCGGTTGCTCTGGAGGGACCTGATAGAACAAAGCTTGTACGATGGTCAATCGTGTTTTGAATTCGAATCAATCAAGACAACTACGATGAGAATGATTCCTTTCACAACCCATTGCCAGTAACTGTTGATACTCATCAGAATCATGATGTTGGAAATCACCTGCAGAAAAAGAGCTCCTATCACAACACCGAAAATCTTCCCTCTCCCGCCTGTAAGCGATGTACCACCTAACACAACTATGGTCATAACATCAAAAAGCAGGTTCTCACCAATACCGACATTGCCGCTCAGTGTCTTTGACGTAAGGCCCAAAGCGCCAATACAGGAAAGGACAGCGCTGAATACAAACGCCAGGATACCGATGAACTTAACATTTATTCCGGAAAGCTTGCTTGCCTCGCTATTACCACCTACGGCATAGAAACTTCTTCCCAGCTCAGTGTGTTGGCTGAATATGTGGAGTGTTATCGCTACAATAAGCAACAGAATGACGGGAAAAGGTATGAAGCCGAGATATCCCGCCCCAAGAAAATTGAAACTTTCGGGAAGGCCTGAAATTGGCAACCCTTTGGAGTAGATGAAATATATCCCCTTGATGATATTCATTACCGTCAAAGTCGCAATAAATGACGGCATATGGCCATACACAGTCAGTGCACCATTTATGATCCCAACCAATATGGCAAGTGCAAAAACAATCACCACAGCCCAAAACATCGGAATTCCAGCATTTACCACCATTCCTGCAAAGAAAATGGATGTCATTCCGATGATGGAGGTAATTGACATATCCATGTTTGCAATAAGTACAACAAAGAATTCACCCAAGGCAATGATCGATATGAACGAGGCTTGACGGAAAATATTCATGATATTGTCGGTAGTACGGAACTTGGCCGAACTGATGCTGCAGATTGCAAACAAGATGATGAACAGGAATAAAATCATCCATTCATGAAAGAACGATTTGAAACCTCCTCGAAAACGGTTGTTCTTCTCGATAAATTCCTTTGCTACGCTCATATCTCTTTTACTCCTAACAAATCATGGATGATTACTTCTTGTGTAATATGCTCGCCTTCGACCACGTCCATCACCTTCCCCTCGTACAGTATATATACCTTGTTGGAGAGTCCTATGATCTCTTCCAACTCCGGGGACACAAGAATTACAGCCTTCCCGGCCTTGGCAAGCTCGTTGATCAGAGCATAAATTTCAAATTTTGCGCCAATATCGATCCCTCTGGTAGGTTCGTCCAAAAGAAAAATATCGCAGTCACGCAACATCCACTTGGCTAACACCACCTTCTGTTGATTACCTCCCGACAATTTGCTTACCAACTGCCAAAGCGAGTAATACCGGAGATTCAGCCTTTTATTTATATCAAAGGCTGCTTTTGCTTCCTTCCCATGATCTTGGAATACCTTCCACTTGCGAAATTTTCCCATGGAGGCAAGAATGGTGTTGTCCTTGATGGAGTAAAGCATATTCAATCCCAGTATCCTGCGCTCATCGGGAACCACTCCCAACCCTGCCCTGATGGCGTGCCTGGGACTCTTCAGATGAACGGCCTTCCCCCGCACCAATACCTCCCCGCTGACTATTGGATGATTGCCGTATATAGCGTGAATCAACTCGGTTTTCCCTGCTCCCAGCAAACCCGATATGCCTACCACCTGCCCCGCCTTCACCTCCAGCGACACATCACTGAAGGCCTTCGGTGCACAAAGATGACGAACCTCCAACAAAGTCTCACCAAACACTTGGTTCTTCGGTGGATACACATTCTTCAGTTCACGGCCTATGATCATCTTCACCAGTTGCTGCTTGTTGATGTCTTTTACATCCCCACTGTTGATGAACTTGCCATCACAGAGAACCGTGTAACGATCACAGCACTGAAAGATTTCATCCAACCGGTGAGATATGTAGATGATGCCGATTCCTCGTTCCTTCAGCAGGTTGATGATGCGGAAAATATTCTGGATACCCTCCTCCTGTAGAACTGCAGTCAGCTCATCCAGAATCAGGACCTTGGGATTATCCAGCATCGCTTTCGCAAGTTGGATAATCTGCTTTTCCGCCGTACGCAGATGTTTGACCTTCACTTTCAAATCTACATCGCACTGCAAATACGAAAGAAGCTCCTCCCCCCGCGCCTGTAGCTGTTTCCAGTCGATCAGCGGGCCTTTTTTCTCATACCGCCCGATGAAGATGTTCTCCAGACCACTTAAGTCCCCCATCAATTGAAACTCTTGATGTACGATGGCAATCCCCATTTCATGGGATTTGCGCACCGAGTAGGAGGGAATGTGGATGTGCTTTCCTTGGATGAACAGTTTTCCGGCTGTCATCCGATAGTCCCCGATGATACACTTGGACAAAGTTGATTTTCCAGCCCCATTCTCCCCCACCAAGCCATGGCATTGACCAGCGAGCAAGGTAAAATCAACGTTATCCAATGCAGTAACACCAGGAAACACCATGGTACAATTTCGTACTTCAACCAATGCCTCGGATTCCATCTGTTCCTCCTATTCTACAACCAGAGCCAGCCAAGAGCCTCAATACCGGAGCAGATAATGTCAGTGTCCGGATGATCGGGGTTGCGAAGATTGTGAATCAATCGCTTGATCTCATGATAGGGGAACATGCAGCTTTTTACGCCCGTTTCTCCAACAGGATTCACATCAAAGAACATCGACTTGGCAATAGCAAAATCCTCTTCATTATAGGCAAGAATCTGCTCCAATAATGCATCCTTTATTTTGGGATCCGACTCTTGTTCATATTCCAAGGAAGCCAAGGCCATTTCATATATCACAGCATTCCTTCTCTGGGCATTCAACAACTTCGCGAAGTGAGGAGCCCAGTGCCGAAGTTGGGTATCCACCATGCACGAATCATACAGATCAGTCAGCATTTGCAACAAACACGGGTGCTTTTCTTGCGCCTCCCGGATTGCAGGAATGTCTCCTGCATTGACTTTGTTTTTTTGGAAAGGAAACGCTGTGGTATAAAACGGCATCTGGCTCTCATGAATGGTAAGCATATTCTGCATTACGTAGAGCACGTTCTTGCCCAAAGACTTGAAGTTGAGCTGACAGGCTTGCTGGAAGAACTCCTCGGGCTCCATGGTAGAACCCCAACCATAATTTCCATGAGCAAATAAATGCATAAATAGTCCGTACCATTCAAACATGAAGCCGTTGATGCCATGGACTCCCATGGAAACACTGCCAAGGTGCTGTGCGATGTCTGTTTCGATGACTTGCTCGTTTGCCTCATCCTCATACCGCAACAGGTTGGATGCAAACGTACGATACAATCTTCCCATGGTAGATGTAATGGAATTGGCTTCAGTGTCCCTTCCCCAAATATGCTCCTTGCCGAACGCCTGCACCCACTTGGGGAATTCAGTTTCAGGCACATAGAGGCCAGGTGCCCAGAAGAGGTTGATCCCCTTGGGCATGGTTCTTACACATTCCTGAAGAAATGCCGG
>JAAZAT010000169.1 GCA_012514185.1 Spirochaetales bacterium
ATCCAGGGTAAGCCGGCACCAGCCTGCTTCCCGCACCCCACTCTCTGAGGCGCTCGACCAACTTACCCGATTCAGGCCCTTTCAGTCAAGGGCTTTTCTCCCCTTTTCCGCTTTTTCCCGAACCGGCACGTCCGGCCGACAAGATGGCACTATACGGGCTTTCATTGCTTCTGTCCAGAGGGTTTGTGAAAATAATGTTTCTTTTAGAACTCAAGCTGAAAAGCGGCTGTCACCTGCCCGCTTCGGAGACAACGTGCATCCTTGTCCTGTCGAGCATCCTGAAAGCCTCGGCATGCAGAGATAGTCGACGGAGACCCAAGAAGAACGAGCGCAGCTTCAGGTATCGCCTCACAGAGACCGCCTCCGCTCTCTGTGGTGGGAATTGGCTGAGATGATGGTCGAAGATTGAAGCAAGCTGAACATTGACAAAGCCCCCGGTTCTCACATAGGTGTTCGGACGGGCTGTATAGTAGTATGCAATGGCTGCTACAGGGGCAGGCTTTGCATCATAGTGCTGCATTATTTCGGCGAAGGGAGCGAAAAACGCCAACTGACGGGCAGCCTCTCCCACATTCAGGTGATCTTGATGACATTCGCTGATCAGGCTCGGGTCGGGAGCAAACACAACGTCAGGACCAAAGTCTCCAATTGCTTTTGCAAGTGAGTGAAGCAAATCCTTTGTTTCATACCGGGCTCCATCAGAAAGACCGAGAAACCTGACATCGGAAACCCCCAAAGCAGCTGCCGAAGCTATCGCCTCCCGCTTCCTGATTTCTATCAATGCATCGCTGGTTGTACCCGGCTTTGCGTTCTCAAGACCATAGCGGCCGTCCAAAGCAATTACAAACGCAACGGTTTTCCCGCTTTTCACCAACTTGGCTGCAGTAGATCCCGCCCCGATCTCGATGTCATCAGGATGGGGCCCGATGAAAAGGTAGCGGTCGTAGCTTTCAAGCTTTTTCATGGGGGTTGCGATACGCAGAACAAGCTTCATCACTTTGCTGCTTTCCTTTTCGCCAGTTCGGCACAAATCCTGTCATACTCACCTTCATCCAGACGATACTTTCGTTTATAAATCAGATAGGAGAGATACATCAAGACCAAGGGCACCACGGTGAAGACCACAAGAAGCCCTTTGGTTTGGCTCTTCTGGACTTCCTGAAGAATCGTAGTGATGTTAGAGAGCTTTTCAGCCTCGGAGATCAACTTCCTCGCAGTCTGGTTCTCCATATCCGAGATACGGTTGGAAAACCCGGTGACACCGAAGACCATGTAGGAAGCGGAGGTGATGGCCACCACCAACGCACTTGCGAACTTGGTAAGGAAAGGCCTGAGAGAGGTGATGATCGCCTCATTTCTCGAACCGAATGTGTACTCATGGTACTCCACCGTATTGATGATCGAGATCATCATGATGAGGTAGAAGCAGTACTGCCCGAAATTGGCCAGCATGTATCCGATGGTGATGATCATGAACTTTGTCGTGGTGGGACCCATCAAGAGGCCGGCGGCGAGCATGAAAAAGTACCCCGCCGCCGATACCTTCTGCATGATGGCCATCAGCTTCTTTCTGGGAATCTTTTTTGAGATTGCTGGATAAAAGATCATCAGGAAGGCTGTAGCAGACATGCCGACTGTGGTAAACAGGGAGTACAAGGCGCCGCTGTATCCGAATTCAAAGTAGATGTAGGTCGAGCCTACCCCGCCCAGGACAATGCCGTTGCCAACCTGCTGGATGAGGAAGATCAAGGAGATCCAGAGCAGCTGATCGTTGCTCACAATGGTCTTGATGATCATTTTCAAGCTGATTCTAGTCGGCGGCATTGCCATATCGCTTCTGTTTTCCTTGACCCCGAAAAGGGTGAAGCTTGCAAACAACGGGGAAAGTATGCAGATGGCCAAGGCAACCATGCCGTAGGCGGTCGCCGTATTTCCTCCAATGGCATGAGGTCCGGTTGTAAGCATGGGAATGAGGATGGCGGCAAGGGTTCCCCCGATTCCTGCAAACAGCGTCGCCCGGGAAGTGAACTGGTTGCGCGAGTGTCCATCGGAAGAGAGGGCGGGGACCATGCCCCAGTAAGCGATGTCGTTCATGGTATACGTGATGCTGTACATGAAGTAAATACCGCCGAAGAACCAGACGAACGGCCAACCCTGGAGGTTGTTGTTGAAAGCTGCGAACACCACCAAGGAGGTGGAAAGGATTCCCACCAGCAGCCAGGGTTTGAACTTGCCCCACCTTGTCCTGGTGCGTTCGATGATGTTCCCCATGATGGGGTCGTTCAACGCATCAAAGATCCGTGCTGCAATCATGATTGCGGTGATGGCAGCCAGATGGGAGGAGTCCAACGTTCTGGTGAAGAGAATAAAGGTAAGGATATAGTTCGTGAACAAGGTATACACCATGTCCCGACCAACGGTTCCAAGCGGATACATCCATAAATTCTTTTTATCTTGAGTTGTCATTGCCACCCTCTTTGCTGACAGTTCAAAAGTATACTATGGAAACGCTTGAATCTGTGAACAAAGATTGTGCCCTATCGCAACTTCCTCTTTTGCGGCAGCAACCATCCGATCCCGATGCAGCTGATCAGGCAGTAGAGGGCGACTACACCAACCACGGTTGAAACCGATGCAAACAGTGCCAAGGCTGTGAAGACCAAGAGTGCATGAAGGTTGGTCGCCAGACTGATCAACGACTGCACGGTGGCTCTTCCCTGTTCTTCGATGCTCAACTGGATCCGGTTCTCCTGGATCACCGAAGAGGTTGCGAGCAGCAAATAAAAGAGGAAGTAGCAGACGAGGCCGCCGATAGAAGGAATGAGCCTGCTTGCCAAAAGCAAAAAACCTCCAACCAAGCAAACAATTCGTCCTGCGTTGAGCATTCTTGAACTCACATGTTCGGCAAGAACGGCACCAAGGGCTTGGAGCAGGTACCTCCCTCCCACCCAGACACCTACAAAAGCCAGAGGGACCTGATAGGAAGCCGCAATGAGCGCATCATACTCATCCAACATATCTGCAAGGGAGATGGGAACGACCAGCAAGGCCGCAAGAACAAGGACATCCCTTTTTTTCACCAAGTGTGTGAAGGCTTGCTTGACTATTGCAAAGGAAGGCTGGGTTTGCCGCTGCAGATTCACGTCTTGAAAACCCAATGCAACTGCAAAGGTAAGGAGGCTGCCAAGCATAGAGAGAAGAACCACAAGACGATACCCCAGCAGGTGAGCCAGATATCCTCCACTGAAACTGGAGATGGCAACTGCAATGCTGTCTGCGGCCATGGCTCTTCCATAGATGCGTTCAAACCGGCCTTCTTCGCCCTTGCTTTTCAGGGATTCAAACAACAGAGCCTCCTCGGCACCGGAAGAGAAGGCTTCACTGATGCCCCAGCAGAGGAAACCAAAGGCAAAGAAAGGAAAAGCAGGATTGACCGCCCACAGGAGGAAACAAACCGCCTTGAGCAGGCAGGAGAGCAAAATCATGGATTTTCGGCTCCACCGGTCGGCAAGCACCCCACTGGGCACTTCCAAAACAACCGCAGGGAGCGACCACAGAGCAAGCAGCAGGGATACCTGATACAGTGGCAACCCTGCTGCTTCAAAGAAGAGCGTATAGACGGGATAGATGAGCATAAGGTCCTTCAGACCCTTATAGACAATAAACCGCTTCAAAGCGCTCCGAACACTCCAATTTCTTGCAATTGCTCAACGATATTGCCTCGACCGGCAACCCGGCTTGCCCCAAGCTTGATGAACTCCCACTGGTCCTCCAAGCTGGCAACCCCGCCGCTTGCCTTTACCTTGATCCGTCCCTTGGCAACCTCGCTGATGAGCATGATGTCATGGATGCTGGCCTTGCCCGGACCGAAACCGGTGCAGGTCTTGATATACTCGGCACCTGCACTGATGGCGATCTCGATTGCTTTCCGCTTCAATGCATCACTCAGATAGCCGGTCTCCAGAATGGTCTTTACTCCGACGCCGTACTGTCTTGCAGTTTCAACAACCGCTCGTATATCGGACTCGACATACTCGTAGTCACCTTCGATAAGGCGCGCGATGTTGATCACCATGTCGATCTCGGTCGCCCCGTCGATGCAAATCTGCCTCGCTTCGCTGACCTTGCCCTCGGTATTGGTCGACCCGTGAGGGAATCCTACTGCGATGAGGATGCCGATACCGGTTCCCTGCATCAAAGTACTGGCGTATTTGGTCCAGGTTGGATACACGCACACCGTGGCAAACTTATACTGCTTTGCCGTTTCACAGGCTTTGCGCACTGCCTCTTTGCCTGCATCGGGTGTCAATGCAGCGGTGTAATCAATTTTGGGTAGAATCTGCTTCAGAATGTCGGTGTCTTGTGCGGTAATCATGAAATGACCTCTCTTTCTTATACGTAGTCCGTCCATGGTATCATTCTACCAAGGCAACGTCAAAGAAAGCCGGCAAAACAGAGAAAAATAAAAAGATCCGGCGGCTACCTACTCTCCCACGGCTAACCGTAGTACCATCGGCGTGAGGGTGCTTAACTTCCGTGTTCGGGATGGGAACGGGTGTGTCCACCCTGCTGTGGCCACCGGATCTAACCAACGCTTGGTTGCATGAAGCTATCCATACAACGAGCCTTGGCAGTCCAAAAAGACTGGAA
>JAAZAT010000047.1 GCA_012514185.1 Spirochaetales bacterium
CATTGAAACTTCCATGTATTCTATCATTTTCGTATTCAAAGATTTTGTGTATAAATCCTTGAAGGGTGATGATGACGTGTCAATCAGAGAACATAGAATAAAAAAAGCGATTGAATTCCACCGACGGATACTCACTGCGATTGAAAACAAGGATGCGAAGGCTGCCCGTGACATTATGCGGGAGCATATCATGGACGTCCACGGACCGTTTTAAAGAAGGATGTTCAACCATTTTCATAACCACTCAGTTGTTAGGCCGTCAGCAGAACAATGAGCCGTCGTAAAAGTAAGAATTGCGATGACTTTATTGTACACTCCTTGACAGAAAGAAACCGGACCGGACTAATCCTGGATGACACAGGAGGAAAAATCGAAAATCAGTAACCTTCCACAGCTACAGGCTTGGCTATTCTTCGGACAGCTCTGTTGAATGGATGCAGACGAAATTCCTTACATACAGGGCTTTGACAGGGGCCTGATGCTAAGTTTGAACATAATGGAGAGGTTGGATCTGAATCGGTTATTCTTATAAAAATTCCTATTATGTATGGGAGCTATTCCTAGCTTTGGGCTAAACTAATTATGATACGGCAGAGACAACCTTGCAATCTGTTTACTTTTTAATTCTTATTAAGAAAAATAAATAAAAAATGAGTTGCCTCTTCCATCTCTCGACTTTGCGACAACTCCTAGAATCAAAGGTAAACTGCGGGAAGGAAATAAACCTCAGTCAGTCAGTCTCATCGAGACACCGAGCCTCTTGGCAAGCTCATTGTTCTCTTGGATTACTTCGATGGGGTAACGGATGCCTTCCTTGAGCGCGATCTGCTGGGCGTTGTACTCAATCTCTCCAGGCAAATAGATTTCATCAACACCCTCAGCCTTCTTCCCCCCTTTCAGGTAGTCAACTGCTGCATCCATGCGAAGGAGGAAGTCATCAAGGTTGTCGATGGCATTGATATCGATGCACTGGAGCAGGAATCCATTGTTTTGCACCTTATCTGGTTCTTCATAAAAATCAATCACAGCAGGTCCGAATGCGGAATTGTTGAGAACAGCACCCAACATCGCATTAATCACAGTCATCCCATAGCCTTTGTATCCGCCGAATGGTTGAACGGTACCCTCATACGCTTTGACCGGATCAGTTGTCGGATTTCCAGCCTTATCCAAAGCCCAGGTATCAGGAATTGGCGTGTGGGTTTTCATAGCCATCACGATTTTTCCTCTTGCTGCCACGCTGGTTGCCATATCGAGGATTACGGTAGGTCTTGTTTTACATGGAATCCCTACACCAAACGGATTGTTGCCCAATTGACGCTCTACACCCCCCCAAGGGGCCATATGGTTGGCGCAGTTGATAGTCCACATGATACCGATTTGTCCTGCGTCAGCTGCCATTTGAACAAAATATGCACAAGTTCCGAAATGATTCGTATTCGTAATGGATACTGTTGATGTTCCATACTGTTTTGCGATTTCAATGGCTTCTTGCATCGCATACTTACCACCTATGAATCCCATCGCATTACCACCATCGACGAGAGCGGTTGCTCCGTGCCTGCGAATGACGGAAGGAACACCAGTTTTACTGGTTCCGCCCATCTCAAGTCTTTTTATATGAATATGGTTTCGTTGGATACCATGGGAATACACACCTCGCTCATCGGCTTCAACAAGATGTTCGGCTACAATTTCGGCATCCTTGGCAGACAACCCTCCAGCCATATAGATTTCTTTCTCAAAGGCCAAGGCTCTTTCGGGTCTCACCCGAACCTCAGTATTGAAAGTATAGTCTCCCATGTGTTGATTCCTCCTCATTTTATTTGTGATGTTACATGTCTTACATCAAGAATATGAGGGGGCAAACAGTTTGTCAAGAATTACTTTATCCATACATCAAAGCATCAAGATGGATAATCCGACCATTTTCTCCAGTGATGCTGAATATAAGGGTATTGGGTGAAGAATTGGGTCTTGTCGTACACCTTCAGCCCTTTGTATGTCGCTTTTTGCTGATACTCCTCACGCAGAACTTTCACGTTGAAGTGCGGATCTGAATGCACCCG
>JAAZAT010000005.1 GCA_012514185.1 Spirochaetales bacterium
GATCATGCTCGTTGAACACCTATGTAAAAACACTGCCCGACCAGTTTGTGGAAATTGGAATCGCCGAACAGAATGAAATTGGCGTTGCAGCCGGGCTGTCGGTGGTCGGAAAGAAACCCTATGTCTGTGCGCCCGCATGCTTCCTGACGGCCCGCAGCCTTGAGCAAATCAAGGTAGATGTCGCCTACTCCCATCAGAATGTAAAAATTTTAGGGGTGAGCGGAGGGATCAGTTACGGTGCCTTGGGAGCAAGCCACCATACCCTGCACGACATTGCCACACTGCGCTGCATCCCCGATCTTGCCGTAATCATCCCCTGTGATGCCATCCAAACTGCAGCAGCCCTGCAGGCAGTGTCCCAGACAAAAAACGCCGTCTTCTTTCGTATCGGAAGGGAGAAAGTTCCTGTAATCTATACTGAGGAACTGGGTATGAAGCCCTTTGTCTTCGGCAAGGCCAATATGCTCAAAGAAGGCTCCGACCTGACCCTGGTCGCCTGCGGAGAGCTGGTGTATCATGCGCTTGAAGCAGCAACATTGCTCAAGACTCAGGGTATTGAAGCCCGTGTTCTGGACATGGCCACGCTCAAGCCGTTTGATGAAGAAGCAATCATCAAGGCAGCCCGGGAAACCGGTGCCATCCTGACTGTGGAAGAACACAGCATCAACGGAGGTCTGGGTGCTACGGTAAGCCAGATCGTCTGCGCGAATCATCCAGTTCCCGTATCCACCTTGGGACTTCCCGATGAGTACTTGGTGACAGGAACCAGTCTTGAGCTGTTTAGCGAGTATGGCCTCGATGCAAAAGGAATAGCAGAGTCAGCAAGAAAACTTCTTCAAAGGAAGCGGTGATGAACCAGTATATTCTCAGTTTCGACCAAAGCACTTCTACAACCAAAGCCCTTCTGTTTGACCAACATGCGGCTTTGATTGGAAGAGCCGACATCGCCCATCGACAGATCATCAACGACCAGGGATGGGTGGAACACGATGCAGACGAGATTCTAGCGAATGTCTACAAAGCAGCAGAACAGCTGCTCCTCCAAACCGGGGTGGACCGTAATTGCATCAAGGCCGTCTCAATCTCAAACCAGAGGGAGACAGCCTTGGCTTGGGACCGAACCACCGGCAAGCCGCTATACAACGCCATCGTCTGGCAGTGCGGACGAGCTCAGGAAATCTGCAATAATCTGACTGATCAAAAGACTTTGATCCACAACCATACCGGACTGCACCTCTCTCCCTACTTCAGCGCAGCCAAGTTCTCTTGGTTGCTGAAGCATGTCGAACAGGTAAGGCAGGCTGCAGAGAACCAACAGCTGGTACTCTCCACCATGGATAGCTTCCTTCTTCACCACCTCAGTGAAGAGAAAGTCGTGAAAACCGATTATTCCAACGCATCGCGCACCCAGCTGCTGCACCTTACGAAGCTGAATTGGGACAGTGAGGTGGCCCAATTATTCGGCATCCCACTCAATTGCCTGCCCGAGGTGTGCGACTCCAACGCAATCTTCGCTCACACCACGATCGGAGGATTGCTGCAAGCAAGTGTTCCTCTCTGCGGGGTGCTCGGAGACTCCCAAGGAGCCTTGTTTGCACAAGGCTGCCTTCAGGAAGGATTGGCCAAGGCCACCTATGGCACCGGCTCCTCGATCATGATGAACATAGGATCCGAGGCGGTGTTGTGTGATGACCTGGTCACCAGTATGGCCTGGGGCATCGATGGAAAGGCAACCTATGTCCTTGAAGGAAACATCAACTACAGCGGAGCCACCATCTCGTACTTGGTCGAGGACCTGGGTCTCATCTCCAGTGCAAAGGAAGCCGGCAAGCTGGCACAATCGGCGAGGACGGTGGAAGGACTCTACCTGGTACCTGCTTTCTCCGGTCTGGGAGCACCCTATTGGGATGCAGATGCCAGAGCCTTGATCATCGGGTTGGACCGTCGTACAGGAAAAGCTGAATTGGTGAAAGCCGCCGAGGAAGCGATAGCCTATCAAATCGCCGACATAGTCTTTCTGATGCAGAAACACAGCCATAAGGATATCAAGAGCCTCAGAGTTGATGGAGGGCCCACCAATGACTCATTCTTGATGCAGTTCCAGGCCGACATATTGCAAAGCGAAGTGCGTGTGGCGAATCTTGAGGAACTGAGCGGTCAAGGACCGGCGTTGCTTGCAGCGCTCAAGCTGGGCCTAGTGGATGAACAGAAGGCCTTCAACAGACCGCCCAAGGCGCTCTATCATGCCGGCATGGACAAAGCAACACGTGACAGGCTTTACCAAGGTTGGCAGAAAGCGGTGGGCAAAGCCCTCACTTCCTAGAGATCGAGCAGCGTCTTATCGCCGTATACCTTCTGCCAATCATCGGCAAAGTCCTGCACCGCCTTCTTGATCGAGGGCATGGCAAGGCCGGTTGAAAGAAGCTCCGGCCGCACGGTGCAGCTTCCGGCTCCGCTGGC
>JAAZAT010000206.1 GCA_012514185.1 Spirochaetales bacterium
GGGCTGTGTCGATGAAGTTGATACCAAGCTCGAGAGCACGATGTACCGTTTGTATTGCAAGGGCGGGATCGCTTTCACCCCAACTGTCCCCTCCCCCCATGGCCCAGGTTCCCAGGGCGATGGGAGAAACTTCGATATCGGTGGTGCCCAGTTTCATCATTACAACCTCCTAAGAACGAACAACGACTCCCTTGCGCATCACAAAGGCAGGATCCGCCAAGGCTCCGGGCTCGGTCAGGGGGTTGGCTGAAACAGCAATCAGGTCCGCTTCGTAGCCTTCCTGCAGAACTCCGATGTTTTTTCCCATCAGCTCTCCTGCATAGACGGTGATGCCCTTGAGAGCTTCTTTGCGCTGCATGCCCAATTCTACCATATATTCGATATCCTTAGAGAGGTAGGTATGGTATGCATCGCTGCCGATGACAAACTTCGGTTTGGCGGCAACCAGGGCCGAAAGCCTTCTTTTCACTTCATCACGGGTTCTCAGTACGCTTTGCACATGTGACGGCGGACAGAGAGGCAGGCGGGTGTCATCCATGAAGACTCCCGGCGTGAAACACACCGTTGTCCCGTGTCGTATGATGAGCTCGATATCCTCCTGGGTGACCCAATAGCAGTGGTCAAGGACATCAATGCCTTCCTCGGTGCAATACCGCAAGCCCTGGCCTCCGATGCAGTGGGCACTGGTCTTCAGGCCGCAGGAGGAAGCTTCCTCGACAACAGTCCTCACCTCTTCACGGGTAAGAAAACAATTCACATGCCCATTGGCCGGGGGGGCTCCCGCGGTGATGAAAATCTTGAGCCAATCGGTTTTGTGGAACATGTTCTCCCTGGCTTGCCGACGAAACTCCTCCTTGCCGCTGAAGCTCTTGCCTACATAGCCATGCCCATGCAGACCCTTCATCCCGATTCCAGCCACCTGCAACCAAGGACCTTCCAGAGAGCCCTGTTCGATCATATCCCGGAGCAATACATCCAAGTAGTACCGGTCGCCGACACTGCGAAGACCGGTGATACCTGCCCTGAGGTTGTCTTGCAGTACCTTGAGTGCACGAATAGTTTGCTTTGCCTCAGAGTCCTCCATCAATCCCAGATGGCCGGGAAGGCGGGCATCCAAGGCAAGGTGGGAGTGACAGTCGACCATGCCAGGCATGAGAACCTGACCTGAGGGGAGGATATGGTCAGCCTCTTCTTGACTGCCCGGCCTTACCGAGACGATCAGGCCATCGGCAATCTCAACAATCTGGTTGTTTCTTGCTTCCAGTTCGGGACCCCAGAGCAGCTTCGATGTAAACAAGGTTGAACTCATACCGCCTTCCTTTTCTTGAACTGCTTCTTGATCAAGGGCCAGAACAATGAGACGATGATGAACAGCAAGAAGACAACCGTCAGAGGTCTGGTGAAAATCATGAAGAAGTTGGAATACATGGTATTGGTCAAGGTAAGCGATTCCTCAAGCATCGGACCAAGCAGCAGTGCGAGGGCAACCGGCGAGAGCGGATAGTTGTACTTCAGCATGAAGTAGCCGATGATTCCGGACACGTACATGGTCACTACATCCATCATGCTCTGTTGGATGGAGAAGGAGCCTACTGAAGCCAATACAACGATGATGACGGCCAGAATCTGCTTGGGAATGACCAGGATCTTGCCTGCGAACCGGCAGAAAACCCAGCCGACAAAGAAGAGCATGATGTTCACTACCGCAAAGCCTACCAGCAAGGTGTAGACAGTTGCAGCATGCTGGGTGAACAAGAGCGGACCCGGTCTGAGGCCATGAATGATCATGGCACCCAAAAAGATTGCCGCAGGGGCGCTGCCCGGAATACTCAAGGTGAGAAGAGGAATGAGCGAACCTCCGGTCACCCCGTTGTTGGCAGCTTCACTTGCGATGATGCCCTCGGTCGAACCATCCCCGTACAATTCAGGATGCTTGCTGGCTTTCTTTGCTTCGTTGTAGGAGAGGAATGCAGCAATGTCAGGACCGGCGGCAGGAATGATGCCTATAACGATTCCAATGACGGTAGAACGAATATAGTTGAACCAGTTTGCAAAATTTTCCTTCCAGTTCAGGTACATTCTGCTGACTTTGGATGCCTTCTGTCCTTCTTTGGAACTCTCCAGCATCTTGAAAACTTCGGGGAGACTGAACAAGCCGATAAGGATTGAAACGGTTTCAAAACCACCGGTGAGCATGAAATTACCAAAAGTGAAACGAGGGAAACCCAGCATGGGGTCCTGACCCACGGTTGCAAACAGCAGGGAAATGAAGGCTACAAATATACCCTTGAGCATGTTGCCTTCGCTCAGCATGGAAACTACACTGAGGCCGAAAATTGCAATCATTACCTGTTCGGGTGGACCGACTTTCAATGCTACGATTGCAAGAAGGGGAGCAAAGAACAACAGGGCGAGTGCTGACATGAACCCACCGAATGCAGAAGCAAGCGTGACGGTAGCCAAAGCTTCACCACTTCTGCCCTTCCTCACCAATGCCCTTCCTTCAAAACTGGTCGGAACGCTGGCAGGAGTACCGGGAATGCCGATGAGCACAGCCGGAATGGAACCGCCATACACACCTCCACAGTACACACCGCTGAGCAGCAACATGGCAGCCCCTGGTTCCAGGACGTAGGAGAACGGCACGAAGACGGCAACACCCATGGTTGCACTGAACCCGGGAAGTGCACCGAAGATAATGCCGATTACAACACCAATGAATTCAAACAACAGGTTCTCCAGTGTGAAGGCACCCTGAAGACCCAAAAGTATATTTTCCCACATATGCAACTCCTACAGTGTCAATGAGAACCAGGTCCCCATGGGAAGAATAACCGACAAGACGCGGGTAAACAGGAAGTACATGGAGAGGGTCAGGATGATTGGAAAAAGATAAAACACCAGATTCTTTTTCAATTTCAGATACCAGAGTCCGGCATATACGAATGACAACGTTGCAAGGATATATCCGATTTTGGTGAGCAGGAAGATTGAGATCGCCGTAAGTATGGCAAAGATGAAGATTCTGAGGGCATTCTCTTTCCCTATCGTTTCCTCAGGTTGCTGAGGCTTGATGAACAACAAGACAACGGTTATGAAACTGACGATCAACAGGACCAGAGGATACTCTTTGGCTCCCTGTGGTATTTTTGACAACTGGGTACTGAATGCAAACAGTACCAATGCACTGACAAGAAGGAACACTCGGTTCCCTGTAAGCTTTTTCATATGAACTCCCGAATGCAATATGCTGTTCCAGACAGGTGATTGTCTGGAACAGCGGATGATCGACGACTTATTTCAAAGCTGTTTCAATAAGCTTCTTGTAGAGCTGGTGGTTTTCCTCGTAGAACGCGGCAAACTCAGACCCGCCGATATACCGGGTGAAAATACCTGCAGCCTGAGCTTCCTTCAAGAACTCCGAATCGCTCATGACCTTGCCGATGGCTGCATCAAGCACCTTTACAATATCTGCACTCAAGCCTGCAGGACCAACAAATGCCCTCCACATGGTATGCTCGAAATCAAAACCGGATTCCTTGATGGTGGGAATCTGATTGGCTAGTGCATAGCGCTCAGAGCTGGAGATGGCGATGGGTACCACATTTCCGGCTTCAATCTGTGCAAGTGCCTCGCTGACGAACGGAACTGCTACAGAACAGTTGTTTCCTGCAACGGCAGTCACTGCAGCAGCACCGCCTTGGAATACCATGCGCTTGAAGGTTACGCCGGCTGCAGATTCGAGGTTCATCCTGAGGAAGTCATGACTGGTCCAAGCACCGCCAAGACCGAAGGTCAGGGAACCAGGATTCTTCTTTGCGGCTTCGATAAGCTGCTTCATGTTGGTGATTCCGCTGGATTTGGATGCGATGACGATATGCGGATCGCTTGCATACATGGAAATCGGGGTGAAGGAAGTGTTGTCGTACTTGATGCCCTCAAACAACAGGCCGTCGTTGGTCTGGGTTGAAGAGAAGTATCCCAAGGTGTAGCCATCTGCCTTCGCATTGGCAAGCTGGGTGAAACCGATGGTTCCACTTCCACCGCTTACGTTCTGGATGACAAACTTCTGTCCGAGTTCCTTCTCCAGGTACTTCGTCACCAGACGAACCGAAATGTCGGCACCACCACCGGCTCCATAGGGAACGATCATCTGGATCGTCTTGTTGGGATAAGCAGGGGCGCTTTGTGTTTCAGCACTTCCGTTTGCAAACAGGAAGGCTCCGACCAGGAGGATCACGAGAGCAAGAACCATTCGGTTTTTCATAGAAAATCTCCTATTAATTGTATATTGTATACATTAAACTTATAGTTGTTTCTTGTCAATTAATTGTTAGTTATTTTTTATAAGATAGTTAGTTGAAGGTATTTCAGAATGTCATGAACACGAATAAATACATTGCTATATAATAGCATTTACACTTTTAGTATACAATTATTACTGTACGCTCCTCCAAGCAGCCGTCAGCGTCCGTTTGGCATTGGCAACAACGAGGTCGGCATCCTCCCCTGCTTGGGGTTTCACCTCAAAGGAGAGAATGTTCGAGCTGCCTTCAGCCAGGTATCCGATATCCTTCATCTTCTGTAGAAAGGAAGCGAGATACTCGGTGTCGTTCTCGCTGCCGGGATACCCGAAACGCGGGTGATAGTCGCCATAGCTTGGATGATTTGGATCACCGATCAAAGTGTTTCCTACATGTACGTGGCGGATGTAGGGAACTATCGGATCCACGGCTTCATCGATGGTCTCCCCGATCATCGGGATATGGGAACAGTCGATCATGATGCCGAAGTTGTCATACTCGCTGCACACAGCCTGTGCATACTGTCTGACCAGGGAGGCAGGTCCAAGCAAGGATTTCTTATCGATGGTGTGGTCGAAAACCTCCAGCACCACCGGTATTGCCCCTTTGCTTTCGGCATACGCACAAATCTCTTTTGTGCTTGCGATCAAAGCCTTGAGATAGGCCTGTTCTTTTCCGGCTTCATAGCCGCGGGAAAGGAACTGAAACTCAGAGCATCCCAACTCATATGCTTCATCGATGCCTTCCTTGAGGGCGGAAACAGCTTGTGTCCGTTCATGCTCATCCAAGCTGTTGATATTCAATTTCCGAGAAAAAAGCAGTGAATGACCGCTGAAGGTGGAAGTGCAGTGAGCGGTTTCCACCATGGTCGGAACTGCGTCTTTCAGCGATGCAAACGGCAAGGATCCAAGTTCCACTACTTGAAAGAAAGGATCGACCAGTATTTTTTTCAGGGATGCCTTGTACGAGTCCTCGCTTGTGAGGCAGTCAGGATAAGCCATCGAGAGCACAATACCAAGGTCGCAGTAGTTGTGGATACTGTCCTTCATGTCACATCTCCTCAAGCATCTGTTTCACTTTCTTGCAGCAGAGTATCGGGGAGGCAAGCACCGGAACTCCTGCAATCTCCTGGGCCTGCTGTTGCAGATGACCCATGGAAGCCTGGGCGAGAACAATGCAGTCAAAGCCTTTGACCTTTTGGATCATCTCAAGAACCAGACGGTCGTGGGTGGCCATGTCACCCGCACGCATTGCGGTGTAAGCAGGTTCATGGTCCTGGGCATCCACCTCAATTTCCACACCGGCAAGAGTCGCTTCCTGCTGCAGCTTTGCAATGGTCGGCTTGAGGGTGCTCATGGCGGTTGCCACCACCTTGATCTTTTTCCCGATGCGGACCGCCTGCTCGGTCATGGCGTCATCTATTGCAACAACGGGAACATTGATGAACGGGCGGATGAGCTGTACGGCGGGGGTGAGAGTGGAACACGTGACAACAATCAGGTCGGCCTTGGTCAGTTCACAAGACTTCAGGTCATTGAAAAGACGATTGCGATTCTCCACAGAGAAGTACCCGATTTCCGCAGGATCGGATGCAAGAAACTCATCCAGCAGATTATGTATCTTCAGCGGCTGTCCAACCACCTGTTCCAGCAACTGGGGAAAACTTGCGAGTACCGGCCGTACCGTATGGACAATTGCAACACGTTTCATCTTATCACCTCCCACGTTGTACAGAAGGGATGAGAGCAACACTATTCCCCCATCCCTTCTCATTCAAAACATCAGATGCTGCTATGCATCATTTTTCCCTTATTTCCCGATGGAAGCAAGGTAATCCTTCTGGAACTGCATACCATAAGCCCTGAAGGTCTCGGAATCCATGTAATCGGGAACCAGCTTCTGCTTCTCGATGTAACCCTTGTTCCAGGTCTCGGTCTCAGAGACTTTCTTGAACACGCCGGTCCAGTAGGCGACTGCTTCAGCGCTCATGGACTTCGGAGCTACGATGGATCTCCAGTTGGGAACCTCGACGTTCTTGTATCCGAACTCACTGAGGGTGGGAGCGGAATTCAGGTTGCCGGGGAAGCGGCTGGTGGAAAGAGCCAAGATCGGCTTGATCTTGCCGGCTTCGACATACTGGGAAGCAGCCGCAGGCTTGGAGATCAAGAGATCGAAGTGTCCACCCAGGATGGCGGTGATGGCACCGCTGGTTGCGTCGTGGGCGATGTAGGAGAACTGGTCCTCGGTTACGCCGATTTCCTTGATCAAGGCAGCGTGGCATCCGATGTCGTCACCCTTGGAACCACCAAGCACGATTCTCTCGCCTCTCTTGAGGGCAGCCAATACTTCCTCAAAGCTCTTGTACTTGGAGTACTCACCGATGAAAAGCAGGTGCTTGTCAACAGCCATGTGAGCGATGGGCTGGAAGTTCTCAAAGCGGTTGGAGGTGTTCTTCAGCATCGGCATGAGGTCGCCGCTGTTGAAGGTGAGCAGGGTGTGGTCGGCCTGTACACCGGCCTTGATCTGGGAAACCAAGAGGCGGCCTACCTCACCGGCACCGTCGGTCTTGTACTGGACAACAACGTTCTGGCCGTTGAGCAGGTTCTCGTTCACTGCGATATCCATGATGGTCCGGGTGAAAATATCAGAACCGCCACCGGGGGAGCTGGTCACATACCAATCGATGTTCTTGGAAGGGGTGAAGGTCTTTGCAGCACCGGCAGCTTCAGTCTGGCCGGCAGCGAAAACTGACATGCTTACGAGCAGCAGAACGCCAAGCAGAATAGCAAGTTTTTTCATAGTCTTTTCTCCTATTTGTTTCTTTCAGGACCTCTGTCCTGGAATTCCCTTTTGGTTTCCAACTTCTACAAGTCGGATGGTTACTTTTTCAACACTCCTGCTTTCTTCAAGATAAACTTGACGACAGGGGTGAGCACGATGACTAACAGAACGAGTAGCAGGAAGGCGGAAATCGGCTTATCAAAGAAGATGTCAAGCTTTCCATTGCTGATGATGAAGGCTTTTCTCATATTCGACTCAAGCAACGGGGCAAGCACGAAAGCAAGCAGCATCGGTGCAACACCGTAACCGTTTCGGTCGAGGATATATCCGAACACACCTGAGAGGAACATGATGATTACGCCGTACATCGAGTTGGAGGTACTATAACCGCCAACCACACAGATGACAGTGATGATCGGGATCAACATGCGCACCGGTACGGTCAGGATCTTGATCAAGAAGGGGATGATGCCCACTGCGATGATCAGGGTCAGGATGTTCGCAAGGAACAGGCTGGCGATCAA
>JAAZAT010000201.1 GCA_012514185.1 Spirochaetales bacterium
AATTACCGGTTCCGAGTCGATGAGAACCCCATCCATATCAAATAGTATTCCTCTGATCATGGCTATACCTCGCCGATAGTGTAGTGAAAACAACTGTTTGTGACAAGAAAGGGAGAGAGAAATGAGCAACAGAAAGGGAGAGAGAAATGAGCGGCAACCTGTCCGGCTGCCGCTCATGTATCATTCCATCAATGCATGATGGTTTTTCCTCGCCCTACTTCACGTTGAGGTACGAAGGTTCCGTTGCCTGGAATGCCAAGGTAGATGCCGTCTCCCATCACCAGGCGACCGCGCAGATAGGTCATCAGGGGTTTTCCTAGTACCTGCATGCCCTCGTAGGGCGTGTACTTGCTCTCTGAATGGGTGGTCGCCTTGCTGATCGTCCAAGCATGATCTGGGTCGAACAACACCAAGTCGGCATCACTGCCCACCCTGATCGCACCCTTGCCCGGATAGAGACCAAAAGCCTTCGCAGGCGCAGTCGAAAGTAGATTCACCACCTGTTGCACCCCGATTCTTCCGCTGTTGGCGGCAAAGGAGTAGACAAGACTCAGCAGCTCTTCGGTTCCCGGGATGCCGGGCAGGATGGACCTGCAATCCTTGCTTGCCATTTTCTGCTCTACCGTGAACGAACAGTGATCGGTGGCAATGATCTGTATTTCCCCATTGAGCACCGCCTCCTGCAGGGCCTCATTGTCCTCAACGCCTCTCAGTGGGGGAGTCATGACATACAATGCCCCATCAGGTCCTTCAAGCTTTGCCTTATTCAGAAACAGATAATGGGGGGTGGTCTCCACAATCACCCTGAGCCCTTTCGCCCTGAGTTCGCGGACCTTCTGCAGTCCCGCCTTGCTGGAAAGATGCACCACATACAGGGGCATATCCAGCTCCAAGGCAACCCTGCCAACCGTATCGATGCCACGGGCCTCCGCTTCACTGGGCCTGAGCAGGGCGTGGGCGGGTGGATTGTAGTCTCCCGTGTGCTCAGCCTCAACCTTTTGAATGGTTGCATCGTCTTCACAATGGACACTCACCAAAAGGTCAAGCTTCTTGCACAGGGAGAAAATCGCCTTCAGCTCCTCGCGTTTTTCCACCAGGTACCCTGCATTGCGGTAGGTGGTGAACATCTTGATCACCTTCACCCCGGCTTTTTTCAAGGCAGCAAGCTCTTGTTCAAGCCCCTCACGATAGGAGTAAAGGCCTTGATGCAGGGAAAAGTCTACCGCCATTTGCGCCTGCATGGCACCGATGCGCTCTTGTGCGCAGGCGGCAAGATCTCCCTTCTTGTCGTCATCAGCGAAATCGATGACGCAGGTCACCCCTCCGTAGGCTGCACATCGGCTGCCCTCTTCGAAAGAGTCGGCGGTAACCGTACCCCGGCTTACCAAGTGGAAATGCGTATGGGCATCGATGATTCCCGGCAACACACACAAGCCTTCGGCGTGTATGATTTCGGTTCCCTCAGGAACCTCTGAAGCTTCAATCGATGCAGCGATACGCACTATTTTCGAATCTTCCACCAAGATGTCTGCATGCCTGGTCCATTCTGTATCAACAAGCAGTCCGTTTTGAATCAGTAGTCTCTTCATACCTAAAGGATACTCCACGAATGAAGAGTCTGCAAAGCAAAAAGTGAAGACCGATCAGTATCGAAGATCAGGCTGCTTGACCGCCCTCACCTCGTCCAGTCTTCCCACAACGGTGGTATGGGGGGCTGTCTGAAGGCTTTCCGGGTCCGTCTTTGCACGCTCTGCAATCGCCAGCATCGTATCGATAAATGCGTCCAAGGTCTCAAGGCTCTCGCTCTCCGTCGGCTCAATCATCAAGGCTTCGCTTACCAGCGAGGGGAAGTACATCGTAGGTGGATGATAGCCCTCATCAATCAAGGCTTTTGCCACGTCTTGGGCTGAGACCCCGTACTGCTCTTTCAGATGCGCACAGCTGAGTACGAACTCATGCATGCATCGTTTCCCATAAGGAATCTCAAAGGCCGGCTCAAGCCGGGCCGCCACATAATTGGCATTGAGCACTGCATGCCTGGCAGCTGCCCGGATGCCTTCGCTGCCCATCCTGAGGATGTACACATACGCTCGCAGCAGCACCAGGAAATTGCCCCAGAACAGGCTGACCTTTCCAATTGAATCCTCCTCATCCCAACGATAGACATACCCGCTGTCGGTCAATTCGATATCTGGTTTCGGCAAGAACGGACGGAGGGCATCATTGCACATCACCGGTCCGCTGCCCGGCCCGCCGCCTCCATGCGGAGTGGAAAATGTCTTGTGCAAATTGAGATGAATCACGTCAAAACCCATATCACCCGGGGTGGCCATACCCATGATTGCATTCAGGTTCGCCCCATCATAGTACAACAAGGCTCCGCTTGCGTGAACCATTTCAGATATCCTCAGGATATGCTTCTCAAAGAGCCCCAGGGTATTGGGATTGGTCAGCATCAAGGCTGCTGTGTTTTCATCGAGCTTGGAAGCCAAATCCTCAAGATCGACCATGCCCTCGCCATCACTGGCGATCGGCACCACATCAAAGCCGTTGACGGCCGCACTTGCCGGATTGGTACCATGGGCACTGATGGGAATAAGCACCTTGGTGCGTTGGTTCTGCCCTTTCTTGACAAAGTACGAGCGAATCATCTTGAGGCCGGTATACTCGCCATGGGCCCCGGCACACGGCTGAAGGGTTCCCCAGCTCATTCCCGTAATCGAGGAAAGGTCCTCCAACAGGTTGTACATGACCGAAAGGCACCCTTGCGAGGTGGAAACATCCTGCAAGGGATGGATCTGGGTGAATTCGCGCATGCCGGCGATATGTTCGGAGAGCTTGGGATTGTATTTCATCGTGCACGATCCCAGCGGATACATTCCGTTGTCCACACCATGCACCAGATTGGAAAGACGGGTGAAATGCCTCACCACATCCAGCTCGGCCACCTCGGGAAGCCGGGCGTCCTGTTGGCGTACAAGATTCTGCGGCAGGGAGGGCAGAGCTTGCTCGAAGCCGCGGGGAAGGTCCAACGGAGGGAAGCAATATGCCTTCCTCCCCTTCTTTGACAAATCAATCAACAGTGGTTCGCTCATTTCATCACCCTCCGTGCAGCAGCCAGATACATCTCCAGCTCTTCGCGACTGCGCTTTTCGGTTACAGCCACCAAGAGGACCAGTTCATCCTTGACCTGGCGGGTAAGTGCAGAAAGCCTCACTCCTGCAAAAATGCCTTCGTTTCTCAGCTCCTGCAGGAACTTGCGCATCCGCTTGGCATCGGAGAACACCAAGGGGAACTCACACCAGAACGGCTTGTCCCAAATCAAGGTGATCCCCGGCAGTTGTGCCAGATGATAGGCAAGATAATGGGCTTTTGCATAGCTCTGGTTGGCGGCTTCAACCATTCCGCCCCAGCCAAGGGAGGAGAGGTGTATCGTGGTCATCAAGGCTGCAAGCGCCTGGTTGGAGCAGACATTGCTTGTAGCACGTTCACGCTTGATGTGCTGCTCGCGCGCCTGGAATGTCAGCGTATAGCCTCTTCGTCCTTGTCCGTCGACCGTAGCTCCTACGATGCGGCCCGGGATTCGCCTGAGAAGCGCTTCCTTGACAGCCATATACCCGCAGGACGGGCCGCCGAATGCCAGAGACAGACCCAATGATTGGGTGTCGCCGATTCCGATATCGGCGCCCCATTCCGCCGGGCTCTTTTGCATGGCCAGCGAAAGAGGATCGTTGGAGATGGCAAAGAGACAGCCCCTCTCGTGCAGAAGGGAGGCAACATCGGTATAGTCTTCCAAAAGTCCGTAGCGGTTCGGGCTTTGCACGATCAAACCGGCACAGCCATCATCCAGCAAGGAGGCGAGATCGGATAGATCAACCACACCATCCTTCTCGGCGATCAACCGGATGGTATGCGCGGTTCCCTTCGCCCATGTCTTGAGCACCTGCAGCGTGAAGGGATGCAAGGTTTCGGAAACCAAGACGGTGGTGGCTTTGCGTTTGGCGCCGATCATCAACGATGCCGCTTCACTGGCCGCATTCGCCCCATCGTACAGCGACGCATTGGCGACATCGAGTCCGGTGATTTCACACACCATGCTCTGGAATTCGTAGATGGCTTGCAAAAGACCTTGGCTCATCTCAGCCTGATACGGTGTATAGGCTGTTACGAAGGAGGGAAGCGAAGAGAGCGCCTTCACCGTCGCAGGAATGATGTGGTCATAGCAGCCGCAACCGAGAAACGGGATTCCCCTCACGTTGCGCTGGGCTATGGAATCAATCATTCGTTGGACCTCATCCTCGGTTCTCCCATGACTGATGGGAACCGAATCAGCGAGCAGAAGATCTTCTCCCAACCCATCAAAGAGTTGGTCCAATGAATCAACACCGATGGCCTTCAGCATGTGCTTTCGGTCCTCATCGGTATGGGGAATATACGGGTAAATCATGGGTGCCTCCCAGTACTTGGACAGAACAACGCCGCCATGTTCGGCGGCGGCAAACACGATCCTTACAGTGAAGCGAGGTACGCTTCGTAGCCTTTTGCATCCAGCAATGCGTCATAATCCTCTTTGCTGAATGAATGAAGGACGTACAGGTGATGCTGATAACAGTCCTCATTGATGAGTTCAGGCGAACCATCAAGCTCCTCATTTGCTTCGCTGACTACACCTTCGATCGGATTGAGGATTGCAGAGGCGGCCTTGACGCTTTCAACAGTCGAAATTTCCTCACCCTTCCCATAGCGCTCCCCGATGGGAGGCAATTCTACAAACACAATCTCTCCGAGTTCATGCTGCGCATGGTCGGTAATTCCAACATATGCCTTTTCGCCTTCAAGACGGACCCACTCATGATCCTTGCTGTACCGAAGCCGCTCTACAATCTTACTCATTTACAACCTCCAACCATCGTCAATGCTACCATCACCTCTGCTCGTTGTCGAGAGGAAAGTACTTCTGAAGGAAAGCCAAATCCAGCTCTGGGTAGAGTTTGAATGTTTCCAAGAGAGCAAGCACCCTTCTTTGGGCCTTTTGTTTCACTGCCGCTTCCGTTGTTGCCTTGGCTTTGCTCTGCTGCCCGGCATTTTCACCTTTGGTAAGAACTACCGGTTTGGTGTGCTTCAACACCAGGGCGATGATCGAGGCAATCTCCTTCATATGTTCAGAACCCATGCCCAACGTAGTCACCGCCGGAGTTCCGACTCTCAGACCGCTGGTGTACCAAGGCCCGTTGGGATCGAAGGGAAGCGCATTGCGGTTGAGGGTTACACCACACTCGCGCAAGGCGGTTTCCGCCTGTCGGCCGTTCAGGCCGAAGGAGCGCACATCCAGGAGCATCAGATGATTGTCCGAGCCCCCTGTCGCTACGGTGATGCCTTCGTTCATACAGGCATCAGCCAGAGCTTCAGAGTTCTTGACAATGGCTTGGGCGTACGCTGCAAAAGACGGGTCCAGAGCTTCCTTGAAGGCTACTGCCTTGGCAGCCATGACATGCGGCAGCGGTCCGCCGATCACCAACGGACAACCCTTGTCGACGCTCTCGGCAAATTCAGCTTTGCAGAGAACCATGCCGCCTCGAGGACCGCGCAGGGTTTTGTGGGTGGTTGTAGTGACCACATCCGCCCAGAGCACAGGGTTGTATTGGTCGACAAAGACCTTGCCTGCCACCAAACCGGCGAAATGGGCCATATCCACCATGAACACAGCCCCGACCGAATGGGCGATCTCCGCCATCCGCTTGAAGTCGATCTTGCGTGGATAGGCGCTGTAGCCGGCCAGAAGGATCAAGGGCTTGATTTCTCGTGCCTGCTGCTCGATTGCATCATAGTCAAGCAAACCGGTTTCTCGATCCACCGAATAGCTGTAGGCATCAAACATCTGTGCTGAGACATTCTGACGGTATCCATGGGTGAGGTGTCCGCCGCTGTAATAGTCCAAGCCGAGAATCTTCTGATTGCCGAGCTTTTCACGAACCTGGTTCCACATCTCCCTGCTCATTTCGCTGGGATTGGTTATCCCCATTTCGGCGAGAGTCGGAACCTGGACGCGGGCGTTGAGGATGGCCCAGTAGGCGACCAGGTTGGCATCGGCTCCGCTGTGCGGTTGCACATAGGCATGCTCGGCTCCGAAGAGCTTGCAGGCATAGTCACAGGCGATGGCTTCGATTGCATCGACATTGTCACAACCTGCATAAAAGCGGTGATAGGCATAGCCTTCGCTGTATTTGTCGGTCAAGAGGTTGCCCATGGCTAGCTGGCTCGCGATGGAAGAGAAGTTTTCACTTGCTATCAGCTTCAAGTGAGTCCTCTGGTCATGCAATTCGTTGACGATGCGGGCGGCGATGGTAGAATCAACATCCGCAATCTGCTGCAAGGCTGCTGTATAGGCTACCATTGCCTCATTAACCTGTTCATGCTGTTGCAAATATGCTTGCAATGCTTTTACGTCGGCCATTCTTTTCACCTCTTGCTTGAGTTCTTAGCTCGTATCTTGCCCCTGCTTGGCTCCTCTGTCAACGGACTTTGCCTGCTTTGCACATTTCTGTTGCAATTTTTCCTGTCATCCTACTACAATACTTCGATTGTCTTGTTACAAGACAGTTTCAAACACACGAAAAAAGAGAGAGCAATCGGTTATGAAAGAGACAAAAGCACGTGAGACATTGGCCAGCAGACTAGGGTTCATCCTCCTATCGGCTGGATGCGCCATAGGCCTTGGGAATGTATGGAGATTTCCCTTTATCACCGGCAGGTATGGCGGAGCGGCTTTTGTCCTCATTTACATCCTGTTTTTGATCATCCTCGGACTTCCGGTCATGGTCATGGAACTGGCAATCGGAAGGGCGAGCAAGAAGAACATCGGTTTGGCTCTCGATACCTTGACGCCCACCAAAAAGCCTTGGCATCTCTATGGCAAACTTGCAATCATCGGCAATTACACCCTGATGATGTTCTACACCACCATCACCGGTTGGCTGCTTTTGTATTTTTTCCACATGATCAAGGGAGATTTTGCCGGTCTTGATGCTGCGGGAGTCGGTGCCTTCTTCGGCGGAATGCTCGAAAATCCTGTAAAAATGAGCATCTGGATGATCGTTGCAGTAATCATTGGCTTTTTGCCAGTCTCCAGAGGGCTGCAAAGCGGTGTTGAGAAAATCACCAAGTACATGATGATCGGCCTCTTGGCCTTGATGCTTATCCTTGCAATAAACAGCCTCACCCTCAAAGGGGGATCGG
This sequence comes from Spirochaetales bacterium, assembly GCA_012514185.1. Taxonomy (GTDB): domain Bacteria; phylum Spirochaetota; class Spirochaetia; order Sphaerochaetales; family Sphaerochaetaceae; genus Sphaerochaeta. Next base: position 7,237 of record JAAZAT010000201.1, read on the forward strand.
AAGGGTTGAAATTCTACGTTATCCCTGACTTTGCAAGACTTGGCAGCAACTTCTTCGAGGCTTTGTATGCCGCGATGGGGCAGGCGTTCTTCACCCTCAGCCTGGGTATCGGCAGCATTGCCATCTTCGGCTCCTATATCGACAAGCAACACCGCCTGACCGGTGAAGCGGTGCGCATCATCAGCCTGGATACCTTTGTCGCCCTTTGCAGCGGCTTGATCATCTTCCCTGCGGCTTTCGCCTTCGGAGTCCAGCCCGATGCCGGTCCGTCCCTGATTTTCATCACCCTGCCCAACATCTTCAACCAAATGGCAGGCGGTCGGTTCTGGGGAACCCTCTTCTTCCTCTTCATGAGTTTTGCCGCCCTGAGCACCCTCATCGCAGTCTTTGAGAATATTGTCAGCTTCTGGATCGATGCCAAGGGAGTAAGCAGAAAGAAAGCAACCTGGATCAACGTTGTCGCAATCTCCTTGTTGAGCATTCCCTGCGTTCTCGGATTCAACGTGCTATCAGGCTTTCAACCGCTCGGTCCTGGCACCGGAGTCCTCGACCTTGAGGATTTTATCGTCAGCTCAACACTGCTGCCTCTCGGCTCCTTAATCTTTACTCTCTACTGCACTTGGAAATATGGTTGGGGATGGGACAAATTCATTGCTGAAGCAGACAGCGGGGAAGGGCTCAAGTTCCCCTCTGCTCTTCGCGTATATTTCAAATATATTTTGCCTGCAATCATCCTTGCCATCTTCATCAAGGGCTACTGGGACATCTTTGTAAAGTAGTGTCAGGTTGACACGCATGAAGGTAGTGCATATAATTTCCTAGCGTTCAAGCAGATATTTGGAGGATTTGTGGCCAAAGAAGAAGCAATTGAAGTAGAAGGCGTCGTTCGCGAAGCGCTTCCCAATACGATGTTCCGCGTGGAACTACAGAACCAGCACGTTATCCTTGCCCATCTTTCGGGCAAAATGCGCAAGCACTATATCAGGATTGTTCCTGGTGATACCGTGCGTGTTGCACTCTCCCCGTATGATTTGACCAAGGGTCGCATCATCTACCGCGAGCGCTAATCCCGTCATATCAAGGAAGGCCGGATTCTGGAAGGAACCCGGCCTCTTTCATGCACTCAACTCTCGCTACTCACCGGCTTTCAAGATAACCCATACCACTCCGCTCCCACCATGCATGGCTTTCGGTGTGTACGCTTCGCGCACCACCTTGCTCAATCGTATCTGGGAGAGGGCTGCTTCCTTGAGCAGGGAGTAGCCCTTGTCATTGTGCAGGCCTTTGCCGGTGATGATGGCTACCTTGAGCAGGTGCTTATCCTTGGCGGCCCGCAGGAAATCAGAGGTGGCTTTCTCCGCCTCAAGTACTGTCATTCCATGCAGATCCAAGGTTGCCTCTGGTTCCAATGCCCTGAGCTCTCCGATGGTTCGCTCGGTGACCTTGGGCTCCTTCTTCTCCTTGCGGGCCTTCTGGATTGCTGCCTTTTCGTCAGCAATCTCATTCCATTTGCGATAGGTGTCAGCAAAAGACCAGCTCACCGAACTCTCACGTTCGCTGTCCAGCTCATCCTTTTCCTGAAGGGCCTGCTCAACCTCAAGCGAGGGTGCCAAAGGAGTTTTTGAAACGGCTTTCTCTGAAGGACGAGCGTCAACGCTCCGTTTCTTGGGAACCTGTTTTCCTTCGAACGCATCCAAGAGAGCTCCGAAATCCTTGGTTGGAACATAGCTTTCGCTTTTCTTGATCGGCTCACTCTCTTTGTTTGCAGGAGCATTTTTCGCAGCTTTCTCACCCTCCCACTCGGCAAGAATCTCAGCAAAAGATTTCTCAACCTGAACCTTGCTGTGACTTTTCATTCGCTTGGTCACCCCGTCAAGCTCTCCGGTTGCTTCCCAGCTTTTGAGAATGTCACCAAAGTTGGCCTTAGGATCATAGCCTTTGATCAAAGGCTCCTTGCGTTCACTGACAGCACTCTGTATTACCTTGGGTTGCTCTTTCTTGATTACCTTTGGTTTAATCGATTTGATATCCTCAAACGGGTGGTAGGCATCAGATTCAACAGGGAGACGGCTGTTTCCAGCCGTCTTGCTTTGTTCCGAGGCCTTCTTTTTCTTCTTAGGCACTCAAACCTCCCTCACATCAAGCAGCTGGGATACAAAGGGCTTGATGATCTCCACCACCTTGCTGATCGGAGCTCCCTGCACCTTGATGGTACAGATAGCGTTGGTCGGATCGGTTCCCATGAAGGTACCGAAGGTGATGATGTCGATGCCCTGCTCACTGAGGGCCTGGCTGATCTTTGCAATGGTTCCTGGTTTGTCCTCAACGATGAAGGAAACCCTGACTCCAAAATGACGGGCTCCAAACAGCTCAAGAAGAATCTTGAACATATCGCTCTTTGTGACGATTCCAATCAGCTTGTCGCCTTCAAGAACCGGAAGGCTCGATAAGTCCTGATCGACCATCATGCGGGCTGCTTCCTCAACGGTGGTATCCTTGCTGATGGTCACCACATTCTTGCTCATAAGTTTCTTGACCGTCAGCTTGCTCAGAAGATAGGCCATTTCATGGATGGAGAGACTACTGGCCGGCGAAGGAGAAGCGTACAGGATGTCTTTTTCGGTTATGATTCCAACCAGCTTCTTGTCCTTGTCGAGAACCGGGAGGCGGTGGACCTTTTCCTGTTTCATCAAGGCCGAAGCTTCGGCAATGGACATATCCGGAGTAGCCGTAACAGGATTGCGCGTCATTCTTCGTTCGATAATCATTTGAATCTCCTACCTGCTCTACTCACACTATAATTCAAGAGAGCGCTAATTTCCAGTCATTATTCGCCCAGATACGCCGCTCTGACCTGCTCATTCTCAAGCAACGCAGAGGATGCATCATGCAAGACTATCCTGCCGTTCTCCATGACATATCCCTCGGTGGATGCTTTCAAGGCCATGCGTGCATTCTGTTCTACGAGAAACACCGTAACCTTGTCCTGCTTGTTGATCATATCGATTTTTTCAAAAATGTCAGCGATGACCAACGGCGCCAGTCCCAGTCCGGGCTCATCAAGCAGTATGAGCCTGGGGCCGCTCATCAGGGCACGGGCGATAGCCATCATCTGCTGCTCTCCACCACTGAGTGAGCGGGTTTTCTGCCGTCTGCGTGCGCCAAGTATCGGGAAGAAGTCATACATCGCTTCCTTGCGTTCTGCAATCAGCGCATCATCACGCACCAGGAAGGCACCCATATCAAGATTCTCTTCAACAGTCATATCAGCAAAGACCCGCCTGCCCTCCGGGACCAAGGCAATCCCCTTGGCCGCAATAAGGTCGGTGGTCAGATGCCTGCCTCGTTTCTCACCCTTGATCACTGCAGCCTTCGCCCTGCAGATCTCCTCGCCATCAAAGGTGATCGAGCCTCCTACCAAAGGCTCCTGACCGACAATGGCTTTCAATAGCGTACTTTTCCCACTGCCGTTGGCACCGATCAGACAGACGATGTCACCTTCATTGACATGCATGGAGACATGCTGCAAAGCCTTGATGTTTCCGTAGGAGACGGAGATGTCGTCAATGGTCAGCAACTCTTTCATTCTTCTTCCTTTCCAAGATAGGCTTCAATGACGCTCGGGTCGTGCTTGATCTGGCGAGGGGTTCCCTGGGCAAGCTTCTGTCCATAGTTGAGAACCGTGATGGTGTCGCAAATGTTCATCACCAGCTTCATATCATGCTCGATCAGGACGATGGTGATACCCAAATCCCTGATCTTGCGGATGGTAGCCATCAGATGGTCCGTCTCCTGGGGATTCATGCCGGCAGCCGGCTCATCCAGGAAGAGCAGCTTGGGATCGGTTGCCAATGCACGGGCGATTTCGAGCTCCCTTTGTCTCCCATAAGGAAGATTCTTGGCAAGCTCATTCTTCATCGAACCCATATCGAAGAAATCCAACCAGTCACTCGCCCTCTCGTAGATCTGCTCTTCCTCGGCCTTGAGGCGGATGTAGCTGTTGATTGCATTGAAAAAGCGCCCCTTGGTTTCACTCTTCCCTGTCTTGAAATGCCGTCCGATCATCACATTTTCCACCACCGTCAGTTCCTTGAAGAGACGGATGTTCTGGAAGGTCCTGGCAATGCCCATCCTGCAAATCGTGTGAGCGGGAAAGCCGGTGATATCTTTCTGGTTGAACAAGACCTTGCCCGACGAGGGGGTGTCGAGACCGGTGATGTTGTTGAACAAGGTTGTCTTGCCCGCCCCGTTCGGACCGATGAGACCGGTGATCAAGCCGCCTTCAACCGAAAAGTCTACTTTATTGACAGCTATGACACCGCCGTAGGCACGGGTCAATGCTTCAGTTTCCAAGAGAATCATTGTGCACCTCCCTTGCCATTTCCAGCTGCCCCGCCATACCGGCGAGTCTCCCTTCCTAGAATTCCCTGAGGACGCCAAATCATCATAACCACGAGGATGAGGCCAAAGAGAATCTGCTGGAATTGTGCCGGGATACTCCCCGACAATCCGGTAAGTTGCGGGAAATAGCTGATAAGCTGAATGATGAAGGCGCCCAGGATCGAGGCCTTGAAGTTTCCCATCCCGCCCAGGACAACCATGCACAACACCATGACGGAAACCATGAACGTATAGGTTCCAGGAGTGACCGAGAGGGTGAATGTTGCTTGGAGAGAGCCGGCGATACCGGCAACCGAAGCTCCCAATATGAAGGCATACACCTTGTACTTGGTAATATTTATGCCCATAGCTTGCGCAGCAATCTCATCCTCGCGCACTGCAGTGAGGGCCCTGCCCATTCGGGAACGAGCCAAACGTTGGAACAAAAGATACGCAATCAGCACAAAGATGAAAATCATGATAAGGAAGGCGTATTTTTTATATGGATTGATGGTATACCCGAACAAAATCGGCATGGGAATCTTTTGGATGCCCATGGGACCATTGGTCAGGCTGTCCCAGTTGTTGAGCACATTCCGAACAATCTCGCCAAAACCAAGTGTTGCGATTGCAAGATAGTCTCCCTTCAGGCGCAAGGTTGGCAATCCGATAAGAAGCCCGAAGAGTGCACTCAACAGGAAAGCCACAGGAAGCGTTCCCCAGAAGCTCCATCCAAAACGAGTCGTCAGGATTGCTGTTGCATAACTTCCGATGGCAAAGAACCCTGCCTGGGTAAGGCTGAGCATCCCGCCGTACCCGGTGATGATATTCTGGCCGAGAGCCATGAGGGCATAGATTCCTGAATATATCAGAATAAGCAAAAAGAAGTTGAACATATTATACCTTCTCCTTTTCGACCTTGCCGAAAAGACCCTCAGGCTTGACCAGCAGGATGATGATGAGTACACCAAAGGCAATGGTGTCCTTCAAGCCGGTGGGGATGCCGAAGATTGCGACGCCGAACGTTTCCAAGAGTCCCAGCAGAATGCCCCCGAACATGGCACCGCTGATATTGCCGATACCACCGACGACGGCTGCAACGAAGGCTTTCAAGCCTGTCATGGTGCCCATGGTTGCATATACCTTGAAATCCAAGGCTATCAGAATACCGCCGACGGCTGCGAGGGCGCTGCCGATGGCAAAGGTCAGGCTGATGATACGGTTAACATTGATGCCCATCAACATTGCCGTTCCTTGGTCGAGACTGGTGGCACGCATCGCCTTGCCCATGCGGGTCCGGTCGATAAACAATTTCAAGATGATCATCATTGCAAGCGAAACTACCAAGATAAGAACCTGGTGCGGGGTTATCACCACATCTCCCAAATGAAGGGGAGTGTTGTCAAACGGATAATTGAATTTTCTGGAGTGAGTCCCGAACATCCAAGCAGCACTGTTGCTGAGAATGAAGGAAACACCGATGGCACTCAGAAGCGGGGCAAGGCGCGTAGCTTTGCGAAGCGGCTTGTAGGCCACCCGTTCAATGAACATTCCCAGCAGTGCACTGAATGCCATGCTGATGATCATGGCTATAAAGAATGCAATGATCGTCCACAAGCCAAGCGGGGAAGAACCCCTGAACAGGTCAAAGAGGAACAACCCTACGTACGCGCCTACCATCAGGACGTCACCATGGGCGAAGTTGATAAATTTTAGAATGCCGTACACCATCGTATATCCAAGGGCGATAAGGGCGTATATGCCCCCGAGCGTCAGGCCATTCATCAAATGTTGGAAGAATTCAGCAATTCCCACGATGCTCTCTCCTTCGTACGAGAACTGAACAGTACGATAACATGAAAAGACCGGTGTAAACAACACCGGCCCTCCCATTTCCCGCAAGACCGGGAATACTTTTAGACCTTAGTCAATCTGGACGAGCTTGCCATCGACCACCGTAAAGGTTCCAAGATACTCGGGAGTAGTCTTGTTGACCTTGTACAGTCCCTGATAGGCAACCAAGTCGCCGTTTTCTGCAAAATTGACGATTCCGCTTACACCGGGGTAATCCTTGGTTGCAGCAACTGCATCACGGATCGCCTTGCGGTCGAACTTGCCACTGGCCTTATAAACCTTGTCCATGGCTGCGAGCAGGATGTTGGTTCCGTCATAGGCATTGGTGGCAAAACTATCAGGACCTACACCATACTTTGCAGTATACTGCGAAACAAAGGTACTGAAAGCAGGACTCTCTTTTACTTTTGCAGGACCGACATAGATGACACCATTGGTGAATTCACCAGCAAGCTTGTAAATGTCGGGGTTGGAGAATCCGTCGCAGGAGAGGAACGGAATCTTCATGCCAAGCTGGGAAGCCTGCTCAAGAATCTGAGCCATCTCAGCAGTATAGTTGGGGATGTAGATGGCCTGGGGGTTGGCAGAACGAATTCTTGTCAACTGGGTTTTAAAATCCTTATCACCGACGTTGAAAGCCTCGGCGATGGTAACCTTGCCGCCAGCTGCCTCAAAAGCAGCAGACATGCCTTCATACAAGCCCTGGCTGTAGTCGTTCTTCGCATACAGGACGCCGATGGTGCGATACCCAAGCTTGTCATAGAAATAATGACCTGCCACCTCGCCCTGGAGGCCGTCAGATACGACGGTGCGGAATACATAGTCACCGATATTGGTGATGTCTGCATGGGTGGCTGACGGGCTGATCATGACAATACCTTCGTTTTGTACGCGTTCACCGACTGCAAAACTTGTTCCGGTGAGAACAGGACCGATCAGACCGACAATCTTATCGGAGGAGGAGAGCTTCTCAATGGAGGAAAGACCCTTCTCGACTCTTCCTTCGGAGTCTTCAGTGACAAGCACGACAGGAAGTTTTCCACCAAAACCTCCCTTGGCGTTGAACTGTTCGACAGCAAGCATGGCTGAGTTGTTGCTCAACACGCCGTAGTTGGCGTAGTCTCCGCTCATGGGACCCATGAAGCCGATTTTCGGGCTGGCTGATTCACCACCGCCCTGTGCAAATGCAGGAAAGGACAATACGGCCAAGATGGCCAAGAGAACAAACAGGCTTTTCTTCATCTTTGGTACCTCCAAATGATGCCCGACAGTAAACTATCGAAACATTTACTTGGTTATACAATAACAAGTATATTTATGCAATATTTAAACACTGCAATTTGAAAATTTTCCGGGTATCAACACCCGAGGAGCCTTTCGGCCCTCATATATCACTCACTGCAAGCTCTGAATTCTACCCACGTGTTCCGCCATCGTGCTATACTTGTTTCAGTTTTCATCCGAGGAGGAAGGTATGGCAGAGAAACGCAACATGTTCGCAGAATTCAAGAAATTCATCACCCGTGGCAATGTTATTGATTTGGCAGTCGGTATCATTATCGGCGGTGCCTTCACCGCCATCGTGAATTCACTGGTAAAGGATATCCTGATGCCTTTCATCGGCCTCATTCTCGGAGGAGTCAGCTTCGTTGATTTGAAGATAGTCATTGCCGAAGCTACCGAGCAGTCTGCTGAAGTCGCCATCATGTACGGAGCCTTCATCCAGAAAGTCATCGATTTTCTGATCATCGCCTTTGTGGTGTTCATGCTGGTCAGGACGATCAACGGACTTCGCGACCGCCTCGAGGCAAAGAAAAAAGCCGAAGAGCAAGCCAAAGCTGCTGCAACGCCCGCTCCGGCTCCGGTTACTCCCGCCGACATTGTCCTGCTTACCGAAATCAGGGACCTGTTGAAGAAGAAATAAGCAATACAGCAACAAGGGGAAGAAGTTTTCACTCCCTCCCCTTGCAACCCATTTCCATTTACGGTACTATCGATTCTGCATTTGCTCCTGTAGCTCAGCTGGATAGAGCACTTCCCTCCTAAGGAAGGGGTCGTGCGTTCGAATCGCGCCAGGGGCACGTTTGAGAGGTTGTTCACACAACCTCTCATTTTTTTATGCCTAGAAAATCTCCTCAATGACCAGCGGGTGCTTGGACAGGGGCTCGCAGCCTCTCTTGCCGATGAGAATCGGGTTCTCGTAGCGGAATCCTATCCCCTCCTCCATGCTTGCGTACTGCATCGCACAGATGACCATCTCCCCTTCCTGATAGACATGGTCGGGGTTCGTCCAATAGGGGAACGGACCTTCCATGGCATGCCCGATCCTCCACTCATCACCGAACAATCCGATGCCGTGCTCGCAGCCGGGAAGCAGGAAATCTGAACAATCCAAGCTCTCAGCCCTGTCCATCATGACCTGGGCAAGCGATGAGGGCGTTGCTCCTTCCCTGTAATGATCGAGTACGGTCTGCACCAAATCAACAAAGTTGTCTGCATGACGGCGTTGCCGTTTGGTTGCCGGCCCGATCAGATAGTTGTGCGAATGATCACCCAAGGCGAGGTGGAACATCGAATGCAGGTCCACCATCAGCGGCTCTCCGGCCGCCAGCGCCTTGGTAGTCGGAGGCGTGCAAGCACCGAGGGCTGTGCGATACCCGCTTGAAATCTCATTGAGTCCGGCAAAGTTCCACTCCGACACCGAACCTTCCTTGCGCATCGCCAACGCGGCAATACCGCCGACCACTGTCTCGGTCAGATGCTTCCATCCGCCGTCGCTGAGCGCTTCAAACACCGCCCTCTGCCCGACATCGACGATGCGTGAGGCTTCGCGAAAGCGAGCCACCGTAGGAGCATCCTTGATGATGGAAAGCTCATCAACCAGATGATGGGCGTTGACAAGTGTCCAGCCCGGCAATGCGGCTTCAAGTTGCGTATATTCATAATGGCTGAGATTGCCTTCGGCGGTATAGGTTGCTATCCCGTCCTCGACGCCCAGCCTTCCCCGCTCGATCCCGAGCTCCTCGGTCAGGCAGGCGGCGATCAGGCTTACCGGATCCTGACCTCCCATCGGAGCATAGGCACGCACATTGTCAGTTGAGAGCCAGGTCTCATCACCCACTCTTGTTGCATCGACGATGAAGGTGTGGAGAATCGGCTCTCCCTTGCGGGGAACAACAACATAACTGCGCCAGGGGATGAAGGCATCCAACAGGAAACTCAGCGTTCTGGGTCTGGTTCCCAGATACGCATCCAAGCCTTCTCTTTCCATAGCCTTCTGCAAATCCGCCACCCGCTTGCGATTATCGATATAATACGGGCTTGTTTGGTCCAATCTGTTTGCCATGCTCACACCTCCCTGTAGTCGGTCGGAATCATGCTCAGGACCTTATTGACCCGATCGGCAAGCGGGGCCAGCCGGACAGCCTTTGCCATATTGCCTTTGAGGCGGAGCTTTCCGGTCATCAGGGCCCGGGTACTGCTCAGCTCCCCGCGGGTGATCGAGGCAAAAACCGAGTAGGGGCCCCGAATAATGAATTCTGCTTCAGGGGCTGGCAACTCGCCGGTCTCAAACGCAACAACCTTGCCATCCTCACACTTCAAATAGAGAAAATACTCCTTCCCCTCGGGTCCGTTCTCATAGATGTCCACCATCGAAGTGGTCACGTTGTGCATCTTCGCGGGGTCGATCTCGCTTACAAGCAGTTTCAGCCCCTCATCCCTCCACCTTGCGCTCAAGTACTCAAGCTTCTCATCCATATGCTCATTCCTCCTTATGCGGTGTACGGGCCAACAGCCCGTGCAATACCAAATCCAAGCTCTGGGTGAATCGCCTCTCCTCACTGCCCGACTCTTCAACATAGGCTCGCTCGATCGAGAGTCGATACAACGAGAACAGGATCCGGGCGGCAAGCTGGACATCCTCCACCTGGAACACCTTCTCATCCACTGCCTTCTGGATGACTGAAGCCAACAACTGTATGGACTTGTCATTGATTCGGGCAAAAGGATCGGAGCCATCCAGCACGGGAAAGAGCGATGGATCGCTTGCCAGGATTCTTCTGAGCCTGGGCTCCTTCTGCATGTAGGAGAATGCAGCCATGCACAGGGCCCTGAAGCTTTCAAGCGGGTGCTCCTGGGCCTTCGCCTGCTGGAGAGCATAGGTTTGCCACTGCTCGAAGGCATAGGCGACACACTGGATGTAGAGGTCCTGCTTGTCTTGTACATACCGATACAGGGTACCGACGGCGACCTGCATGCGAAGAGCAATGTCTTCCATGCTGGTCTTGCGGTACCCGTATTCGGAGAACACCGACAGCGCTGTCTCAAAGAGTTGTTGTTTTCGTTTGAGTCCTTTAGGTGAAAAAGTGAAGCTATCATTCATATCTTCATTTTACACCCGATCCACCTCACGTCAAGGGAAGCAAGACCCGTATAACAGCATTCTTGCTGTGTCGGCGATATCCTGCGCAAGACTTAGCTGTTCTTTATCACTCATCCTGTTGGTGACCGACAGGCAGAGCCTGCCGTGCATGAAAGAGAAGAGCAAATACCCTACCGCCGTGACATCTTCATCGCTCAGGTGAGCCGGAGCAGACCTTTTGAGCCATCGAGCCATGATTTGTGAAGGCATTGCCAGAATCGGTTCAAGTTCGACGGGCATCTCAGAAGAGAGCTCTTCCATCCAGATGAGGCGAAACCATGCCGGATGCTGCAGAACGAACCCTACATATCGTTCGATCAGGTTGCCGGGTTCCGATAACAAGGGCATCTGCTCTTCCGGTGTACAGGAAAGCAAACGCTCCAAGGCGGAACCAAGGGCGAACCAGAGCAAATCCTGCTGGGATTTGAACCAGTTGTAGGCATTGGTGTGGGCGCAGCCCAAAGCCTTGGCAACCCTGCGCAAGGTCAGTTCCCGTGTCGGCACCCCCTCATCCAACAGGCGAAGCACCTCATCAATGAAAGCCTGCCGGCCTATGGTTGTTGTTTTCATAGCCGTTCCCACCGGGCATCGATCAGCAAATCCGATCCATCCTGCTTCAAAGTTGCAGTATGCAGGAAGGTGGATACCCACTTCTTTCCCATGAACGGGGGCTGCCAGCTGGTCAGGGGGTGCACTTCCAATTTCAATGCTTCCCCAAAGGTGGAGACCCTATAAGACCCCCCGATCACCCCATCGACTGAGTTGACTGTGAGGATGAATCGGCCTTCCACCGCCGTATCCTGTTTCATATGGCGGATCTCGGGCAGGGCGGGTGCAAAATCCATCGTCACCGAGCTGTCGTGATGGGTGAATTGCACCTGCCTGATGTGCGGATATCCATGTTCCCATGCAAGGTGGTAGGTTGCATTCCCACTTACAACCGATGGCGTGCCTTCCATCAGGTGCTCCCGCTCGAGAACGTACTGTCCTGAATTCAGGAGGTCGGCAGCCACCACATCGCTTGCATACCGGCTGTAGTAGACCCGCTTGCCTTCCACAATGATTGGCAGTGTCACACCTTTCCGCTTTTGCTTGTCGATCACAACCTCCACCCGGGTTCCCTTCTTGGCTACCATGTTGAACTCATCCAGAAACACCATCGGAAAGGAGGTTGGATTCTCTGCATGCACCGACACCGGGGCCAGCATGGCCGTCGGCTTGGAGTCTGTCCGGTTTTCCCTGATGGAAAGTTCTATGCTCCGATTCTCATAGTCGACAAAGGAGGCCTGGGTGGAGAGGCCATGCTCGGCAACCTCCAGGGAAGCCTGCAAGGACGTCTGATGGAAGTACGGCTGATTGAGCAAGGTCGATACCGAGGCTTTGCGCTCTTCATCCATCAAGTCCGGCTCTTCATAGTAATAGTCGATCCTGCCGTCCTTGCGTTCGGTGATGACGACCCACGCATCCCTGCCTTCCAGTAAAAATTTCTGCACTTCGATGGACTTGTACAGCGGATCATCGGCAAGGTCGACGAGCATCAAGGCTTCAATATCATCAAATGTAGTCTGGAACAGAGGGTAGAACCCGCCATCGTATGCCCTGTCATAGATTGCAGGCGCTCTCACGTGTTCCAAATTCTTGAAATATGATTGGGCCTTGACTGCATGCGGCTTGACCGACATGCATCCACTGAACAGAAACACCATGCAAACGATGCCGAGAAAAAGGATCAAGAAACTGCGAATGGTCATCATAACCTCCCTGTACATTACCAATGGTAATTACCACTGGTAATGTACAGGAATTAGTGGATTGTTGCAAGCCTCTTGAGCAAGACCGCCTGCTCGATGGCAGGCATTTCAGGTTCATAGGAGAATCAGGAGGAGCAGGATCAGCAACAGGAGCACAATGGGGAGTGCTATCAGGCCGATCTTCAACAATTTCTTTCGTTGTTGTTCCAGCCTTTGGGCGACAGTCTGCTTGCTGCGTTCCGCCTCAAGCCGTTTTTCTTCTTCTTCGAGTTTTCGCTGACGCTCTTCCTCCGCCTTCAGCTCTGCTTCACGTTTCTTCTTGTTCACCTCGACTTGCCTGGCTTCCTGCTCCTTCAGATCAAGGTAGCAACGGCCGCACAGAACCAAACCTTCGCAATCGTGGAGGTCGTCGTAGTAGCTCTCATTGCATTCAGGACAAATGTAACAACGCTTGAGTTTTCCCTCTTCCACGAGCTTGCACACAACCATATGATGCTCATGCCCGGAAAGCTCTTCCTCTCTCCTGAACACCTTTTTCCACCAAGGAAGAGCCTTGGCAACCTTGGGCTGCTTCTCCAGCTCTTGGGCAAGACGGACGATCCGCTCGCTCAGCCCCCGATCCTGGGTGATCAGCAACAGGCTCTTGTTCACCCCGACTTGGCGGAACAGGGAGACCAGATGATCATCTGCAATACCGGTGCTGCCGGTATCCCCGATGCGCACGATTCCGCGCTTGGCGAGTTGGCGGATCAGGTCGGGACGGATGGTGGCACGCACCCGCACCTCCAAATCCTTCTCAGGATTGTCCTTCAGGCCGTGCAACTCCTCCATCGTCTTCTCAAGGATGAGCAGCTTCTTTTTCCTGCGCTTGAGGATAGGTTCTGCGTTGGTGACAAAATAAAGAAAATAATCCAATTGGATGATCGGGGCGGTGTCTACATAGATCTCGTCAAACGAGCGCAGCTGCTCATCCAACATCTCAAGGTACGCATCATCGGCTGCTGCGAATCGGGAGCATTCACCGAGCTTGCATGCAATGACCTCCCGGTACAGAGGCAGTTCGCTCGCAGCCTTCGCACCCTCCACCGTAATCCCGACACTTCGGAGAATACTTGCAATCTTCTCCTTTCCCAGACGGAATTCAGAAGAAAGCACATCCAGTGCATTATCTGCCGAGATGGTCTCCACTTTGATAGCCGGGGCTCTTCTGCCCATGAATTTTGCCATGATTGGGTACCATCAATCCTTCGCACGCTTGGTGCGGATGAGCTCTACAGCTTCAGCGAGCGTAAGAGAAAGGGCTTTCTCTTCATCTTTCTTGTACTCATTGGGCAGTGCAACATTATCCTTGCCCGCCTTCAGGTAGAAGCCATACCGTCCGGTAGCCAAGGCAACCGCATCACCCTCAAACTCCCCAAGATTCTTGACCGTGGAAGCCTTGGCCATTCTCGAACCGCCCTTGCTTTTTCCCTTTTCCACTTCTTGGGAGAGCAGGGCGAGGGCCTCTTCCAAGGTGATTGAAAAGAGCTGCTGGTCATGGTCGGTCTTCTTCAGATTCCGGGTTTTATTCTTGCAGGCGATGTAGGGGCCGTACTTGCCCTTGAAGGCGAGCACTTCATTGCCCTCTTCATCCTTCCCTAAATTTCGGGGAAGACTGAGATACCGGTTTGCCAGTTCAAGGTCTTGAGCCCTGCCTGCCTCCTGCACCCACTTGGGAATACTCGCCCGCTTGGCGTCCTTGCCGTCACCTTCCTGCCAGTAAGGGCCGAACCTTCCATTCATCACCTTTACCGCCTCACCATTGACAGCACCGTTTCCCAAGCTTACCGGTTCTTGCTTCTCCTTGCCGTTTGCAAGGAGGGTCTTCACGTCCTCGTCGGTGACGTTGCCGGGGATCCAGGTGGGAGGAAGGGAGATGAATGCACCGTTGGGGTCGATGACATAGGCGCCGTACGGACCGATCATGACGGGGTTGTCATTGCTGATATGCGGCAGTTGCAGCGTTTTGGATAGAACCTTGTTGTCCTGTTGCAACTGCAGGACATTCTGGTTCTGCAGGCCGTTGTCACCACAATAGAAGGAATAGAGAAAGGATTTCTTGTCAAGTTCGCCCGAAGCGATCTTATCCAAGCCATCTTCCATCATGGAAGTAAAGTCATAGTCGACGAACTGGGAGAAGTTGGTCTCCAAAAACTGGCAGACGGCAAACCCGATGAAGGTTGGTGCTAGGGCGGGGCCCTCCTTTACCACGTATCGACGATCGAGCAAAGTCTTGATGATCGTGGCATAGGTCGAGGGTCGTCCGATACCTCGTTTCTCCAGCTCCTGTACAAGGGAAGCTTCGGTATAGCGTGCAGGGCTCTTGGTCTGGTGCTCCACTTCCTCAAGGCTCTCGAGCGGACAGGCTTGACCGACCTTCATGGCGGGCAGCAACGTCTCCTTGTCCTCCAATGCGGCATCAGGATCATCCGATCCTTCCACATATGCCCTCAGGAAACCCGGGAATACAATTTCGGTCCCTGTTGCGGTAAACGTGCCGTTGCCGGCTTGCAGGGTGACCGTGGTGGTGGCTTTTTTCGCTTCAGCCATCTGGCTTGCAAGCGTACGTTTCCAAATCAACTCATACAAAGCCAGCTCCTTGCCGGCCAGATGCGTCTGGGAGGGGAGAAGGAAGGAATCCCCAGCCGGCCTGATCGCTTCGTGGGCTTCCTGTGCACCGGCGCTCTTTGCGGCAAAATAGCGGGGAGACGGGGACAAGTACTCCTTGCCATAAAGCTCGTCAACCAGATGCCTTGCCGCGTTGGTACCCTCAGCACTCAAAGAAGGACTGTCGGTTCGCATATAGGTGATGAAGCCGTTCTCATAGAGTTTCTGGGCGATGCGCATCGTATCGGAAGCACTGATGTGCAGTTTCTTGATCGCATCCTGCTGGAGGGTGCTGGTGGTGAACGGGATGCTGGGTCGGGTGACAAAGGGTTTTCTCTGGATGTCCTGCACCGTGAACTGCTCGCTTCTCAGTTCCTTCACAATGGAAAGGGCCTGCTCCTTGGAAAGCTTGAGAACCGTATCCTTTGCCTTGTAGTGGCCGGTCACCGAATCGAAATCCTTGCTGTTCGCCAACCGTTGCCCCTGATAGGCTGTCAGCTTGGCTTCAAAACCCTGCTTGTGGGCAGCCAGCAATTGTGCTTTGGCATCATAATAGGTGCTTTGCTGGAATACAAGCCGTTCGCGCTCACGCTGGACAGTCAAGCGTAGCCCGACTGATTGCACACGCCCGGCGGAAAGTTTCTTGTTGGAGAGCTTTTTCCATAAGGTCGGAGAGAGTGTGTAGCCATACAGGCGATCGACAATGCGCCGTCCTTCCTGAGCCTGGACCAAGTTCTCATCCAGAGGTCTGCCGCCTTCGAGCGCCTTGGTGATCGCACCTTTGGTAATCTCGTGGAACACCATCCGTTGGAACGGGATTTTCGGCTTGAGAACTTCGAGCAAATGCCAGGAAATACTCTCTCCCTCACGGTCCTCATCAGTTGCCAATAAGAGTCGGTCGGCCTTCTTCAGACTGCTCTTGAGCTCCTTGATCAAGGACTCCTTTCCTGCCACCACCTCGTAGTCGCATGCAAAATCACGCTCGACATCGATGGCCATCCGGTCCTCCGGAAGGTCCCTGATATGTCCTTTGCTTGCGACAACCTTGCAATTGGAAGGAAGGAATTTTGTAATTGTTTTCGCCTTGGTGGGCGACTCAACAATGATCAACGTATTGGCATCATCCATGCATTCTTCTCCTGAAGACCCTCTGTCTTAGGTTAACACATATACTGCCGCCTTCAGCTTTTGTCAACGCATACTTTCCAATCGGACTAGGGAATGAAGGCGCAGACAAACACCCCTTTCTGTCCGGGATTGGGGGATGTGAACAGTCCCCACGAAGCAAGTCC
The DNA here is from genome assembly GCA_012514185.1 of Spirochaetales bacterium. GTDB lineage: Bacteria > Spirochaetota > Spirochaetia > Sphaerochaetales > Sphaerochaetaceae > Sphaerochaeta. The sequence continues at coordinate 23,583 of JAAZAT010000201.1, forward strand.
GTCGCCCTTTGTTTCGAAGTGCAGTTCCTTTTCCCCTTTAGGGGAAAGGATGAACCGATACGTGGACTTCGTCTTGAAAGAGAGGGAACCGACCTTGGTCCGAACCTCCACCGTATACCGACCGATGCCGTACTCAATGGAGGTTACACTCCAAACAGAAGGTTTAAAATTTGTTGTATTGAAAACTTCGGCGTTGGCCCGGTAGGCTTGCTGCAGTTCGCTTTCACCCTCAAAGGGAATTTCTTCATTGATGCGGTCGTTGGCCAACAAGGGAAAAATCGTATACGGACGATCGTACAAACCTTGGATGGTGTAATAAGGCTTGGTATAGGAAACCAAAAAGTCCAGCTGTTTGCACTTCCCCTTGTTGTCTTTGTCGGTAAGGTTCACCCAGCGGTAACGGCCCTCCCAACCTGAGGTTTCACACTGGACCTTGGCCGCCGCGATATCGATATTGCCCGACCTGCGTGCGGCGACAAGGACTTCGTACCTTCGATGGCTTTCCAAAGGCTCCTCGTTTGAACCTACTATGACGCTCTCAGTACGCACCCGCGTTACGGGCTTGCCATCCACATAGACATCGTAATAATCTGCTGCGGCTACAGCATTCCACGCTAGATGCAACTGATTGGGATGGGCTGCCAGCAGGTCAATCTTCAATGGTGCCGCAAAAAGGGGCAGCGTGCAGAAAAGCAACAGGCTGAGTACCACTCGTTTCATACCTTACTATAGACACAGCGGTCGCCCGGTTGCAAGAGATTGCCATGCCGGCTACTATCGAAGCCATGACCATACACCTGATTTCCTGCTGCCTCGAAGAGGGCAATCTCAGCTACCCCCTTGGGGCTTTGTGCATCCAAAGCGCCATTCTTGCCCGGCTGGAAGGACAGCGGTGCATCCACCATGCCTTTACCCTCGCAGACGATCCTGTGGAAGCTGCCGCCTCGCTATCCCTGCAAACCAACGATGTCGTGGGGCTTTCAGTATATCTGTGGAACAGGGGTTGGATGGAAACGTTTTCCCACACACTGAAGGGCTCATTTTCTTCCTTCCACCTCTTTGCCGGCGGACCGGAGGCCACGGCAAATCCAGCCTCCTTCGACGTGGGCCTCTACGATTTCCTCGTCCTTGGCGAGGGTGAGGAGACCGTGGTGGACGCCATCATCCAAATCAAGGAAGGAAGGAAACCAAACCTTTCTCATACGGCAGCCGGTCCCGCACTCGATCTCCTTGCCAGCCCGCTTCTCAGCACCTTGGCCGACCCGTTTCTCAAACCCGGGGCTTCGGTGCTGTGGGAGATGACCCGCGGCTGCCCGTTTCACTGTTCTTTTTGCTTTGAATCACGGGGAGAGCGAAGTGTGCGTCACTTCAGCCTCGAACGGCTTGAAGCCGAACTCGAGTATCTGATCGCTCACGAGGTAGGAGAGGTCTATGTCCTCGACCCGACGTTCAACATGGACAAGAAGCGGACCCTTGCCATCCTGGCCATGCTTGAAGCAAAGCAGGCTCCCATCCATTTTGTCTTTGAAGTGAGGGCCGAATTGCTTGACTCTGCGCTTGCCGATGCTTTTGCACGAATCGATTGCTCCTTGCAGATAGGACTGCAGTCCATCGACAAGGCCGTCCTGAAAGAAGCAAACCGCACCTTCGATGCCGATCGGTTCGCCAAGAAAATCCAGCTGCTCAACCAGCGGGGCATCGCTTTCGGCTTGGACCTCATCATCGGCCTGCCTCATGACAGTCTGGCATCCTTCACCAAAAGCCTGGACTATGCCATGCTGCTCAAGCCAAGCAACCTCGACATTTTCCCTCTCTCACTGCTTCCCGGCACCTTGGTCGCCGACCAAGCAGCATCCTTCGGTATTGCAAGCATGAACGAAGCCCCATATACCATTCTCCACTCCCCTACCTTCAGCAAAGAGGACCTGAAGAAAGCAATGCAGCTGAAGAAAGCGTGCGACCTCTTCTTTACCCAAGGCCAGGCAGGCATGTGGATGCCCAAGCTTTGTGAGGCGACAGGACAAAAGCCCTCATCCTTGCTCACCTTATTCGACTCCTATCTCGCTTTTTACATGCAAAAGACGCAGGTGGACGAATCCGAACTTGACATATTCTCCCTGCAGGAGGCTTTCGTCACCAGCCTGCTCAAGAAACTGGGCACCCAACGG
>JAAZAT010000257.1 GCA_012514185.1 Spirochaetales bacterium
GCAACTGCGAAACAACAAGCTTCTTATCGGCAATTTCGATACCTCGAATTGGTCTACATACATGAGTTCTTCGGAGTCTACGCAATGTGGGTGGGACCCTGAGCCATTTTATCATGCAGTTTATTTTGATACTAATTTGAATAACTATGTTTGGGACAAACCTGCTGCGACACATATCAGAGCAGTTCGGTACTTCTAATCACAGCCTCCCTGCCAGGTGCTCGCTTGGCAGGAGACTTATTACTTATCACATCTCAACATTCAGGGAATTGCATCCGCAATTCCCTGAATAAGTGATATCAGCAACCCTTGCAGATCATGGTTCATTGTGGAAAGCAATAACCTATTACTCTATCACGATTTTCAAACAGACCGGATAAGGGCTGCTGAACTTCTCGGATGGGTTTACCACCAGAGCATTGGGCTCTCTCTTGTGGAAAACTCTCTGTTCAGATCCCAGGATCTCTACATGGCGCACATGTCCAGACATATACGGACTCGTAAACCCAAGAGAGTCAATGCTGATGTTTTAAGAATCAGGCCACTTGAGAACGAAGGCCTAAATACAGGGAGCCCGATAGGTGAACCGAATGTCCTTTTGCGAATAGGCAACAGCCGCGGCTTCCTTGAAAACTCGAAAAAGCCCCTTGGCTATCACCTCATCGATTCTATCCAAATATGCAGATGCGTACGCTTTCATGGACATACCTCACTCAACGGATGGCAGGGTCTCAAACCGGAAGTATTTGAAATCGGCAAAGCCTTCACACGGAACAGGTCCATGCCAGGAACAGAAGATGCCGATACGGGTGCCAATCCACCTGCCCTCCGACGCTCGAAATGATGGGCCAAACCAAACGACCGTCCCATCCTGCATGTATCCGAACCTGCAAAGGCCTCCAGTGGAAAAACCAAGTACCATGGTCACCGACGAAGCAGGGACATCGGTTGCAAGAACCAAGTCATTGCCAAGTCTCAGACCCACCTGATACCCGCCTGCATGGTATCGCAGAAGCAAGGAGGCGGTGCTAAACCCAATTACGGCAAGCCCTGTCTCTATATCGGAAGACTGTGCATACAGTTGTACTTCGGTCTTCACCAAGAATGCACTGCAAGGTGTTTTTTGCACCAAGACATGGGAAGCAGCAGCAAGATTCGGCTTTCCACAATGCACAGCATGCAGGCGAAGCCTATGCGGATTGGCTTCAAGACTATACCAAGAGGGGTCGGGCTTGGCCTGAAACGCCCATTGCAGCCCAAGCTGAGAAGCTTCAAATGCATCTGAAGTCTGCGGAATGCACGACGTTCCACCACCCTGGGGCTTCTGATGCTGCAATACAGGAATTCCGCTAGGATAGGTCGCCTCCGTACATGCCCCGACAAGAGGCCAACCATCCTCCCAACGAACAGGCTGCAGATGGCAAATGCGGCCATATGGTTGATACTCCTGGAAATGGAGGAACCACCAATTACCTCCGACATCATCGACAAAGGTTCCTTGGTGTGGACCATTCACACAACTTCCGCTTTGTTGCAGCACTACCCTTGGCTCAGAATACGGTCCGTAGATCTGCTTGGATCGCATAACGAGCTGCCACCCGTAAGCAACCCCTCCCGCCGGAGCGCTCACATAATAGTATTCACCGATCTTATAGAGTTTCGGCCCCTCAACCGTAGGATGGGAGACTGTCCCATCAAAGACTATCTTTCCGGGGCCAAGCAACGTTTTCTCATCGCAGCTCATCGGACGGATATGCAGTTTGTGCTTCAAACCACACCTCGATTCAGCATAGGCAAAAATCAGATAGGCTCTTCCATCGTCATCCCAGAGAGGACAAGGATCGATAAGTCCCTTGCCTGCCTGCAACAGCCAAGGCTCGCACCAGGGTCCCTCCGCTTTAGCAGCGGTGGTCACAAACAGTCCTTCATCCGGCATGGGGAAGAAAATCCAGAATTGATTGTCATGAAATCGGATTGATGGAGCCCATACCCCGCAACCGGGCTGTACCTGCTCGTATCGAGACCCTGGAGGTTGTGCAATGGCATAGGTCAGGATTTCCCAATTCACCAAATCCTGTGAA
>JAAZAT010000133.1 GCA_012514185.1 Spirochaetales bacterium
CTCTCGGGAACTGTCATGAACGGGGCCCCTCATTTCCATATTGTCGCTTCCGGTAAAGATCGACTGTACGGCGGTCATGTAAAGATGGGAACTGAAGTACTTTCGATTGCAGAAATTACTGTAGCAACGATTGAGGGGCTCAACCTAGAAAGAAAAATTGGCCCTTACAATCAGCGCAAACTCTTTTGGTGTTGAAGCACTCTATGCGTTCTTTACCTTGATGATTATGTCTGCCCCATATGGAATGATGCCAATCTTATCCCTGCCAACCAGCATTTCCGCAATGTTGATAGCCTCTTGAATTGTCTTTACCGAATACGCTCCAATCTTGAGTGCTTCTTCCTCGCTGATTCCATCACTGACCAAAATGATGGCGACACGATCTTTCGTTGCGCGGTATGCCATATATGTTGCTGCAGCAACCTCATCCTTAATCTCATGATCCGAAAGCATATGCAAGACATCGTCGATGGGCCGTGTCCCCAACGCAACCAATTGTGGATGATCGAACGCGATACCTTCAGGAGCCTCGATTACCAATATCAAGACTCCCCCATCTTCAACTGCCAGCCCACAATTGTGCAACGGTTTGAAACCTTGCCAGAGGTCACGATCAGCTGGGTGAGCTCCAGCAATAACAATCGGAACTCTCCGTTCGATTTCATGTGTAAAAATGGGTTTCGCTATTGCAACTCCACTCCTGTGGGCTGCGACCACATCCCCTGCAATTATCGCCACGACCGTATTAAAATTATCTATGACCGTGTTTACGATGAAGTCCAAACCAGTCCTTACGGCGATTTCCTCCATCTCATGCCTAATGGGATTCTCCACTTCTCCAAGGATATTGTTTATTGAATGGGCTGCAAGCAGATGGGTTCTTGCTGTCGTCAATGCGCTTGTCACACCAGGTTGTACCATCTTGGCGCCACCAGCCCATCCCGCGTACATATGAGGAATGATGTTACCCACTGCGATTTTAAAGTCATACCTCATGTACTCCTTGCTCACTTCAATAGGAGTACCGGATGCTGTAACTCCATAATCAATGAAATCATCAGAGTCTTGCGACAGATTGAGACACCTGAATGTATCGTAGATTCTCTTCCCGACGCGTTCGCAAAGCTCTCTATTGGAGAGAGGTCTATGGGTACCTAGACAAACCATGATTGTGATGTTCTCACTCTTCACTCCCAGATCAAGGAGCGTCTCCGTCAATATAGGGAGGATCATACTCTGAGGAGTTGCCCTTGTGTTGTCATCAATTAATATCAACACCGAATTCGGTTTTTTATCAGTAATCAATTGAGATAATGATTCGCTGCCGACTGGATTTTCCAGTGCATGTCTCAGTTCGGTTTCGAAATCTATGGGAGCATGTTCAATCTCATCTATGAGCCATTCAACTCTCCGTCCATCCACATGGGCACTTATGTGTCCACCACCATACGGTATATTAATCTCACGTTCATGAGACTTTTCATAATCCATCTTACACTCCAGTCAGAGTACGACGCTCTGTATACTCCCCGATTCAGTACATCCAACAATCCTGACATAATAATCAAATCAGTTCTTTGTCCTTGGCTTGATCTTGTTCAAGATATTCTTCGGTGAAAAACCGAATTGTTTTGCAATTGTCCAAACACAGGTTAAAAACATGAAAAGGCTAATTGGTCTATTGATCAATGAAAACACGTTTCCATCACTGATGAACAAAGCTCTGCGGAAATATGAATCAGCCATATTTCCGAGGATCAAGCCCAGGATGAACGATGCAGAGGAAAATTTCATCTTATCAAATAAGTAGGCAACAATGCTGAAAACAAAAACCAACACCAAGTGAAAGGAATTGTTGTTGTAGGCATACACTCCGACGATACAGAATACAGTAACTACAGGCATCAGTACTTTTTGTGACACTTTGAGAATAGATGTCATAGGCTTCATTATCAAAATTCCACAGATATACAAGAATACCGTACCCCAAAGTAGGATTGCACCGATATGCGGTATGAGTTCTGGGCTTTCCATGCTCAACAAAGGCCCCACTTTCATCCCATGCATCATAAAGGCACCAAGCAACATTGCTGCTGGAGGACTTCCCGGAATCCCGAGGCTGACAAGTGGAATGATGGCACCACCGATTGCTGCGTTGTTGGCGGTCTCCGGAGCCATTACCCCTTCATATACACCTGTCCCAAAATCCTTCCCATCAGGATGATGCTTTTTGGCGTCATCATAAGCTACCCATGCTGCAATGTTTTCTCCGACTCCGGGAACCGCCCCGATACCTACACCCATCAATCCCCATTTGAGAATATTGAGGAGATTCCGCTTGATTATCGGCATTAGTCTTAATCGTTTCTTCTTTGATTCGGGAATAGCGACTGTTGCACCGGCAGAAGCTTTCATCACTCTTACGACTTGAGGAATTCCATATAAAGCAATCGTCATTGGGACAAATGGGATTCCCGTCAGAAGATTGGGATTCCCAAATGTCAGGCGGGACCACCACTGAATGTCA
>JAAZAT010000037.1 GCA_012514185.1 Spirochaetales bacterium
CAACGGCGAAGTAATTGGATCCGATGGATCAATTCGCATAAACTCACCGCAGAATGTTGAGATTCTCAGCATCATGGTCGATGCATACAAGAATCGATTGATGCCGGAAGGAGTCCTTTCCTATGGAAGCGGCGATGCAAGAGCCTCCATGTTCCAAGGCAAGCAGGTATTTATGCGGGCTTGGCCGAAAGCATATGCGATGGGGCAGGATGCAACAAAATCACAGGTAGCAGGAAAATTGGGCGTCGCTCCTTTACCGAAGGGTCCACAAGGAACAGCGGGCAAGAGCGTCGTGGGAGGATGGCAGCTCTTCTTGAATAAAAACTCAAAACAAAAGGATGCAGCCATCAAATTCATGAAGTTCTACGCAAGTGAATATGCACAGAAACTGCATGCATTGAATGACTCATACCTGCCTGCTCGACGATCATTGTATGCTGATGCAGATATCTTGGCGAAGTATCCGTATTACAGCCAATTTCCTTCCATCCTAGAAAGTGCCGTCGCCAGACCCCAGTCCCCATACTATGCAGAAATTTCAGCAATCCTCTCAGCAGAGGTACAAAATGCAATGAAACAAAGCAAATCTCCTTCACAAGCACTTGCAGATGCACAGAAAGCAATGATGAACGTTGGAAAATAATGAGAGATTCGGGCCTCCTCTCTCTAGGGAGGAGGCTTTCTCTTGCTTTGGAGCTAACATGAAAACACTTTCACGAAAACAATTTGGATATCTGTGCTTAACACCGACGATCCTCATTTTCGCAATTTTTGGAGTATATCCGGTTCTCCGTACCATACTCATCAGCATGTTTCGGTTCCGTCTCCAGACAGGACCCACCAAAACCTTCATCGGCTTGGAAAACTACATCAGAATGTTTTCTGATACTCGATTCTTTGGAGCATTGCTGTTTACCTTAGGTTTCACCATCCTCACTGTAGGGTTTGAGGTGGTATTGGGCCTTCTATTTGCTCAGATGATGAATCTCCCCATCAAGGGACAGGGAGTATTGCGTGTGGTAGTGCTGATCCCCTGGGCTATTCCGACCATGGTCAGCGGCTTCATGTGGAAATTCATGGTTCACGACCAATATGGGGTATTCAACCAAATCCTGATGAGTACCGGCTTGTTGGATTCTTTCATTCCTTGGCTCAGCCAGGACGGCACAGCTCGGTTCATACTCATTCTTTCAGATATTTGGAAGACAGCACCCTACGTATCCCTCTTGATCCTGGCCGGTCTTCAAACAATTCCCGCCTCATTGATGGAAGCAGCGGAAATCGATGGAGCCAATGCCTTGAAGCGGTATTTCCGTATAACCCTTCCCTTGTTGAAGCCGGTTCTGGCTACAGCAATCCTATTTCGAATAATCTCTTCCTTCAAAGTCTTTACCGTCATCGTTGCATTGACAAACGGCGGACCTGGATATGCTACCGAGTCACTGACCATGTATACGATGCGTACCTATTTTGATGCAGGCAATTATGGGTATGGTTCTGCACTTGCAACGTTCACCTTGCTGCTCACCTGTGTCATTGCGCTCTTCTTTACTGATGTCATTAAAAACAAAATCGATGCAGGAAGGAGAGGAACTCGATGAAAGTAATCCGCAAATCCACTATCTTCTCTTTTTATCTCTTTGCTGTTTTTTTCATTGTGCTTATTGGATTTCCATTCTTCTGGCAACTCTTGAACTCCTTCAAGTATGAGAGAGACATTTTTTCACTTACTTGGTTTCCTTCCGCATATACGTTGGAGAATTATTACAAGGCTTTTACCGTACGCCCA
>JAAZAT010000040.1 GCA_012514185.1 Spirochaetales bacterium
GGCTGCCGTATCCGATGATGGCAACCTTCTTTCCATCAAGCTTTTGGAGATCTGCCTGTGAATCATAATACATTGTGCTCATTGCTTCCTTTCCTTCGGCCCACCGGCCTTGTTATGGTAAGCGCCCCTGGGGCGTTGCGTTCAAACTTCGTCGTCCTCGCTGTAGCTGATCGAGCTGAGGGCTCTCGAGCCACGTTCGAGGGCGGTAATACCGGTCCTTGCCAGCTCCACAATGCCGAAGGGCATCATCAGATCGAGGAAGGATTGAATTTTATCCAGGCTTCCGGTCATCTCGAGGGAGACGGTGGAAGCGGTGACATCGATGATCTTCGCCTTGAAAATCTGGGCAAGCTCCACCACCTGCGAGCGGCTTTCACCCTCGGTTGAGACCTTTACCATGACCAGCTCGCGTTGCAGGCTCCGCGTCTGGGTCATCTCATACACCCGCTTGACGTCGATGAGCTTGCCCACCTGCTTCTTGATCTGCTCGACGACCGGGCGGTCGCCGCTGACCACGATGGTGATTCGGCTGACTTCCTCATTTTCCGTCTCACCGACCGACAAGCTGTCGATATTGTAGCCTCTTCGGGAGAACAGGGAAACGACGCGCATCAAAACACCGGGTTGGTTGTTTACCAGGATGGCCAGTGTGTAGCGGTTTTCTGTAGTATTCATATAATGTTTCTCTCCTTCGTATGATGCTTGGGTATAAGCGATTGCTCCCCAGGCTTCAATTGGGGGCTCTTCGTCCACGGTCCATGCAGGTATTTTGCTCTGCAGCCGTGGTCAGAGAATAATTAGGCTTACTACGATAATCAGGAGGGTGATGAGTGAGATGAGGGGGAGGAGGATGGTGCGTACAAGAAGCAGGGATAGAGCGGCATGTGAAGCATCGGATGTGCCAAAACAGAACTGAGAGCAGTCCTGCATTTTCCATTTCCTCTCTGGTGTCCGGTGCATTGCCTGCACCTGCTTGGTGAACGCGTTCACGATACTCTCCTCAATGAGCGGCGATGGGCCGTTTCTTGTTTGTAGCTCTCTTTTGGGATTTCTGTCAACCCTTTATACAAAAAACAGTATGTTTATGCAGTGAAAATTCCTATGAGTAGAGGTTCTTGCTCTCACTCCCCCGAACAGATACACTGAATCCATGAATGGAACACCCAACTTCTGGAGAAAACGAACGCTCTTCGGAAGACTGCTGATTTACTTTCTGATCGTCCTCGTCGTACCGCTCGGTCTCTTTTTTGCATATTATGCACTAATCGGGGAAAGAAACCAAGAGAGGTATCTCACCGAGCAAACGATGAACCTGGCCACCGCCGATGCAGCCAAGATTTCCGTAGTCCTGGAAGCCTATCGGCACAAGGCGTACCAACTCTCGACACATCCATTGATCGTACACATCATGGAGGAGGACAGGCTCGAATCCAACTCAAATGAGAGCAGGGACCTCTACCAGCTGCTGTTCAGCGTCATGCGCGGGGATACCTATCTTGCCAGCGCAAACATCGTCAGCAATACCGGCAGGGTGAGGATCAGCACCCACACCTTTCCCGATGTCTACGATCTGCGGTACCACGGCAACGATTGGGATATGAACTCAATCATCAGCCAGAATGCAAACCTCTCTCCGACGGCCAGCATCATCAGCATCAGGAGCCATAGGATGGCGGAGAACGGCAGGCAGGTGGTCGCCTCGATCCTCCGGCGGATTTACGACAGCGAAGGGACGAACCTCGGATATTTGGTCATCGACATCTATGCCGAAGCCCTCAGCAGCATGGTCAATACCGAGCGAATGCTCAGCGACGTGCTCTTGATCGACAACCGGGACTTTTATGCAACCAGCCTGGTGCATACCGAACACTTCGGAACCTTCGACAAATTTCCTTCCCTTTCCCAACTCAAGGGCGATTACTCCAGAAGAACGATGCACACCGGCACCTCGATCGTCTCCATCACCGCTGTGCAGGGCACCTCCCTGTATCTGGCCGGAAGTGTCAGTGCGGCCCCTTTCCAGGAGAGCATGGACCGCCTGCTCTCGGCATTCGGCCTCACCATGGCGGTGGGAACCATTTTGGCGATGGGGCTGTCCTTCCTGTTCTCACGCTCCATCGCAAGGCCGATCCGTAACCTGGCCTTTCGCATGGGAGAGGTGGAACGGGGAAACCTGCAGACCAAGGAGGTCAAGAGCAGGATTTGGGAGCTCGCCCAGCTTGAACACTCCTTCAACATCATGGTCAAGCAAATTGTCAGCCTGCTTGATCTCACCCGTGAGGAGCAAGAGAAACTCAGCGAAGCTGAACGCAAGGCACTGGAGAGCCAGATGAATCCCCACTTCCTGTTCAATACGCTGAACACCATCAAAGCCCTCGCACGGCTGCATGGAGAGCAGGACATCTACACCATCACGGTGAAGCTGGGAAAGCTGCTGCGTTCCTCGATCGACAACCACGAGAGCCAATGCACCCTTGAAGAGAGCATGGCCTTGATCGACTCCTACCTGACCATCCAACAGCTGCGGTTCGGCTCGAAGCTGAAAGTGCAGACCTACCTCGACCCCGGCTGTGCCGCCGTCAAGACACCCAAGTTGATCATCCAGCCGCTGGTGGAGAATGCCATCATCCACGGTCTTGAGCCGAAGGTCGGCGAGTGGAAGCTTTCGGTGCGGGTCGTCAGGCTCTCCGGGCGTATTTTCATCACCATAGAGGACAACGGCGTAGGATTTGCTGCGGGAACACTACCTGACAACCTCGATGAACTTGCCAACTCGACACATGTTGGTGTATACAATGTATATAGAAGATTGTTCCTTACCTACGGTAAACAGATGACCTTCTCGCTGACCAGCAAGGTAGGTGAAGGTACGACGGTGAACATATCCTTCCCGGACGACATACAAGAGAGGAACTAGACAATGAGTTATAGCGTAGTATTTGTTGAAGATGAGCAAATCGTCCGTGAGGAAATTGTGTCCTCCATCCGCTGGGAACTGCTGGGCTTGGAATTGGTGGGGACCGCCGCCGACGGCCTGGAGGGGGAACAGCTGATCAAACGGGTCGAACCGGATATCGTCATCACCGACATCCGCCTTCCCGCCCAGGACGGGCTTACCATGCTCAGCCACTGCCCGATCAACCATGCCATCATCCTGACCGGCCATACCGACTTCAGCTACATGAAGCAGGCCATACGGCTGGGGGTGTTCGACTACCTGCTTAAACCCATCGATGACGAGGAGCTGGAAGAGACGCTTGCATCCCTGGTAAAAAAAATCCAGGAAGAGGATAAGGATTTCGAGCAGCTGAAAAAAGGTGCAAGCTCAACCGGCGAGTTGATCGCCCTGCCTCGCAACGTGAACAACCATGTCATCGATGCCACCATCGCATTCATCGCCGACAACTATGCAAACCCGGTCGGCCTGCAGGAGGCTGCTTCCTATCTTGAACTGTCTGAAAGCCACCTCTCGCGCCTGTTCAAGGAGGTGACGGGGCTCAACTTCCTGCAGTACCTCAATGCATGGAGGGTGAACAAGTCGGTTGAGCTGATGAAGGATCCGAAGAAGAACATCGGAGAGATCGCCACCAGCTGCGGCTTCCCCACCCCCGGCTATTTCGCCAAGATTTTCAAGCGCTTCACAACCAAGACTCCGACTCAGTTCCGAGACGAGCTAGGCGCCCTATAGTACAGAAGAGAAAGCCGCAGCAAGGCGCTCGGAAGCAAATCTTCCCGTTTTGTCTGCATAGAGCAGGCTTGCAAGACCGAACATTCGAGCACGCTGGATGTTCAGTTCGTGGTCATCAACAAAATAGGCATCCTCGATGGA
>JAAZAT010000055.1 GCA_012514185.1 Spirochaetales bacterium
AAAGGCGATGATGGGACATAGGATGAACAATACACTCATCTCTGGTGCCCATCCTCGACATCGGCATGAAACTGCTCATATGCTTGTTGCAACTGCCTGGTATCGACATGGGTATACATTTGGGTGGTCTGGATATCGCTGTGTCCGAGAAGTTCCTGCACGCTCCTCAGATCGGCGCCGCCTTCGAGGAGATGGGTGGCAAAGCTATGACGGAGGGTATGCACCTTTGCATCGAGCCCGATTGCATCGCAGTAGGCGATGAATCGTTTGTAGATGGCTTGCCTGGTCAACTTGCGTCCCCGCCTTCCCACAAACAACGCCTTGGTCGAACCACGCATTCCAATCAGGTGCTGTCGAACGTCCTTCAGATATGCATCCACCCAGCTGCGGGCGACCTCTCCGACGGGGATGATGCGGATCTTGTGCCGCTTTCCTACGACACGGATGCTTGTCCTCTGGTAATCGGAGACTTCCAAGTCGCATGCCTCGCTGATCCGCAGTCCGCACGAGTAGATGAGCTCAAACAGCGTTCGATCGCGGAATCCAAGAGCATCGGCGGTATCGATGCTGTCAAGCAGCTCATCCACCTGGGCGATGCTCGCCACCTGGGGAAGGTTCTGCTGCTGCCGTCCCCGCTTGATCATCAACACCGGATTGTCTTCCCTGATCTTGCTCAACTGCAGAAACGAAAAGAATGATCGCAATGCCGATACCATCTTGGCAACACTTCGCTCGCTCAGACGGCGAAGTTGCACCTGTTCTACAAGGTAGGACTCAATGTGCGTTGTGCCCACGTGTTCATAATCGACTCCAGAAGCCAGAAAAAGTGCGACTTCATGGGTATATACAGACTGCGTCGCCTCGGAAAGGCGACGCTGCATGACCAGATAATCTGAATAATCGTCGATCAAGAGCAAGTCTGATGCATTGCTCATGGTCAATTGTCATCCGCTTTATTGCGTGAGTAACGAAGAACTGCGGGGATGGTGTAATCATTTGCATTGGTGTTCGGTCCCTTGCCGAGCTGCTTCTGCAAATCCTGCCACCGGTTCACCTGAATGGAGGCGACTTCGCTCTGCTGTTCGCTCTTCTTTGCAGGCTGGGATGGCTCCTCGCTCTTGCCCTCTTCCCGTTTTGCACTGGCATATCGACGTTTTACCATGTCCATGTCTGCAAGCTCTGCACCTACGACATCCTCCTTCCGCTCGAACCCGGTTGCGACCACGGTCACCTTGATGCGGTCCCCGAGCTCTGGGTTGAACGCCTGGCCGGCGATGATCAATGCATCATCTGCACACCGTTCGGTGACCAGTTCCACCACATCCTGATACTCCTGCAGGGTGAGGGAGTCACTGCCGGCAAGGTTGACCAATACGCTTTTGGCCCCCTCGATGCTGGCATTTTCCAGAAGCGGATTGCTGATGGCCTGCCTGGCTGCATCCACCGCACGGTTCGCCCCCTCGCCGAAGCCGATTCCCATCAAAGCATCACCCTTGCCTTTCATGACGGTGCGTACGTCTGCAAAGTCAATGTTGATCTCTCCGGGTTCCGTGATGAGTTCACTGATGCCCTGAACACCCATATACAGCACTTCGTCGGCCATGAGGAAGGCTTGCTTGATCGGGGTATTGTTCTCCACCACCTTCAGCAGGTACTGATTGGGAATGATGATCAGGGTATCGACCTGCTTGCGCAGCTTCTCGATTCCCGCCTGGGCGAGCATCAGCTTCTTCTTGCCTTCAAATGCGAAGGGGGTGGTGACCACAGCCACGGTCAGGGCGTTGCAACTCTTTGCGATTTCCGCAACGATCGGGGCGGCACCGGTGCCGGTTCCCCCTCCCATGCCGGCGGTGATGAACACCATGTCGGCATTCTCAATCTCGCGACGGATGTCCTCTTTGCTCTCCTGGGCAGCCTTCTCCCCCACCTCAGGCACGCCTCCCGCACCCAAGCCGCCGGTCAGTTCCTTGCCGATAGGAATCCTGATCTGGGCGTTGGAACGCTGAAGGGCCTGCATATCGGTATTCATGGTAACAAAATGCACCTTTTTCAAGCCGCTGGCGATCATACGATTCACCGCATTGCCGCCAGCCCCACCCACGCCGACTACTTTGATGATCGTAGAGGTGGCCTGCTCGTCCTGAACCATATCCTCTACTTCAAACATTCCAAAATCCATAGCGTATTCCTTTGCCTTCCGGCTTCAGTTAAAACAAAGTCCTGAAAAATCCACGGAGCTTGGAGGCGGCCCCACCCTCTTTTCGGTGCACCCGTTCCTTGCGCGAGCGGGTTGAAGTTCCCGTCTCACGCACCTTTCGGGCTTCGCTTTTGAGCAAACCCAGAACCGTAGTGTACTGGGGGCTTATATAGCTTCGGTCCAACCCCCCGATGGCCTCGGGAAACCCAAGGCGGGCGGGGAGGCGGAAAATTTCACTGGCAAGTTCGGTGACCCCGCTGAGCAGGGAACCGCCGCCGACAAGCACCACCCCTCCACCGAACGAGCCCTGGATCTGGGCTTTCTCCAAGTCGCTCTGCAAGCGAGAGAAGATCTCAGCCATGCGGGGTTCGATTACCTTGCTCAGTTCCTTCTTCGGCATCTTGATGGCGGGAAGACCGCCGACCTGCGGGATAAGTATCATTTCATCGCTGGAAACCGAAGGAACGTAACTGTGGCCGCTTTCGCACTTGATCTGTTCAGCGGCAGCCCTTGTCTTGTTCAAAATATAGGCGATGTCGTTGGTTACCGCCTCACCTCCGAGGTTGACGCCTCCCGTATACACCGGAGCCCCGTTGGAATAGGCAATCATATTGGTGATGCCGCTGCCGATGTTGATAAGAATCGTCCCCATCTCTTTCTCTTCACTGCTGAGCACGACTTCCGAGTCGGCAAGGCTCTGAAGCACCAAGCGCTGCACGGTCAAGCCGGAACGCTGGATGCACTTCCGTTCATTCTGGCAGATGGAAGAGGCCGCGGTGACGATGAGCACCCGGCTCTCCAGCCGGTGGCCGAGCATATCAATTGGATCCTTGATGCCCATCTGGCCATCGATCTGAAAATCCTGGACCAGGGTATGAAGAATTTCCCGATCCTGGGGAAGCTCGAAGGCCCGGGCTACTTCAAGGCTCCTGAAGATGTCTTCCCGCTTGATCTCCTGATCCTTGCTGTTGATGCCCACCACTCCGGTGCTGGCAATCCCGACGATATTTTCTCCACCGATACCGATGATCACCTCGTTCATCTCCGCCCCGGCTTGGAGCTCGGCCTCGTTGATCACGGTCTGGATGGTCTTCAAAGTCTGTTCAATATTGACGATGGAACCGGCACGAACTCCTTCGCTCGGATGTTCGCAGATGCTGTCGACCATCAGTTGGCCGTCCCGGCTCACCGAGCCGATTACGCATCTGGTCCGGCTTGAGCCGATATCCAATCCCATCAACATCTTTTCACCAGCCATTACAGCAACCCCCTTCTGGTCGGTCTCACCACCTGCGTACCAAACCTTCACGATAGAGGTCGTAACGCCTGGCTTCCGAGCTGAGGAAAGAGAGGGAATCTTCTTGGTCCTGCAGGACCAACGAGACAGCCGCACGTATTTGCGGTGCCCCTACAGGCTCCCTCACCCAAATTTGGGCATTCAGGGACGAGAGTTCAAGAACCATCTTTCCAAAGCTGTTACTACTATTATTATCGTATTTTATCTTAGTTATCAAGGTGGTTTTTCCCTCAAGCGAGGTCGCCAGCTGCATGACTTGGAGAAACGAGTCGTCAACCGAGTACATTGCCATCATCTGTGCATAGGAAGCGGGCACCTCGATGGTTACGGCGACTTTCTGCCAAGCCTCTACATCATCAGGATGCAGCTTCCTCAAATGAAGATCCTCAACCAAATAGGCCTGCCCCCCATCCTCTTCCTTGATCACCGCTGACGCATCAAAGAGATGCAAAGCAGCCTGCAAAGTGAAGGGAAGTTTTCGCCGGAGGTCCGCTCGTTCTATTCCGGTGATGTCCGTAAGCTCTCTTTTATGTTTCATCATGTTGATGGAGAACAGCGAAACACCCACCAGTGAAGCCAACTGCTGCTTCGCCTCGATGGGAACCTCAGCGCTGCCGCCCTCTACCGTAATCTGGATGTTACGAAGATTGAAGGCGGGTATCGATCGGAGAAGCAACAAACCAAGGATGACGGCTGCTACCAGGATGAGCAAGGTCAGTTTCACCTTGATCGACACCCGTTTCATGACAGGCTCCCCGCATCAGGAAATAGGATGGCCTTCCGCTCTTCACGTTTCAGGGAACTTTTCTCAAGAGGTATCTTTCCGCTGCTGATCAACAAGATCCTATAGAGCAAGACACTGCTGCAGAGAACAACCAGAAGGTTGGTGCCGCCTTGGCTGAAGAAAGGCAAGGGTATTCCGGTCGGCGGCAGCAGGGCGGTCACAACCGCAAGGTTGAGGATGGCCTGAAAGAGGATCATGCTGGTCAGGCCATACGCGCTGATGCTGGTAAACCGGTCCCGGCTTTCCATCCGGCTTGCAGCGTTGTATCCCAAGATGGCTATCATGGCAAAGAGAACGAGGATGAACGAAGCACCGACAAAACCGATTTCTTCACAGATGGATGCGAAAATAAAATCGCTCTGCACTTCAGGGAGCAGGCCGAGCTTGTATTGCCCATTGCCCAACCCCACCCCGAACAGGCCCCCCGCCCTGATGGCTTTCAGGCTATTCGATACCTGATAATTCATGCCGGCAGGGTCGAGGGAGGGGAACAGGAAGGAGAAAACCCGTTTCACCCGATAACTCTGACTGAACATGGCGACCAAGGCGGGGGCTGCAAGGAAGGAGAGCAAAACAAGCAGATGACCAAGCTTGAAACCGCTGGCAAGCAGGAGGGCAAAACAGAGGGCAAGAAACAGCAAGGCCGAAGAGTAGTCCCGTTGGGCGAAAATCAAGGCGGTGATGACCAGGCTCACCAGAATCGGGACTCCGAAGCGACGGATGGAGGACTCGGTGCTGCGGTCCTTTTGATGGTAGGTGGCATAAAAAAGAATGATGGCGATCTTGGCAAACTCCGAGGGCTGCAAAGAAGGAAGCGAGCCGATCTGCAACCACCTGCGCGAGCCCAGCCTCTCCTGTCCGAACGGGGTGAAAAGCGTCATGAGAAGCAGCAGGATCGAAACAACCAGGACCGGATAGCTCAATGCCTTGAGAAATGAGAGGGGAATGAAGCGGATGACAAGCGAAGCAGCCAGGGCGAGCAACACGAACATCAACTGGCGTGAAAAGAAATAGTAGTGGGGAAGATTGTGGATCAGGGCTTCATTGTATGAAGCACTGTAGAGCATGACCAGCCCCAAGGTGGTGATGAGCACGATGATGCACAGGAAGGTGAAAGCGCTCAAGCTTCCTCCCATCACATCCAGTCCTTGCTCATGGTTCTGCCAATCATCAAATTCGCGTCGTATATCCATCACATCACCTGCTTATCAAGAGTGAGAGCAGGGCGAAGGCCCAGGAGACGAGGATGAAGGAAAAAACAATCCGCCCCTCGGCCACTCCTTTCTGCTCATAGGCATGATGCAAAGGGGCAATGGTAAACACCTTGCGCCCAAACCGTCTGATGGAAATGATCTGAATCAGGCTGGTGGCCAATTCAACCAAGAAAAGCCCGCCGGCAAGAAACATCACCACCTCGCAGCCCATCAACAGGGCCGAAACTGCAATGTAGCCGCCCAAGGCATGACTGCCGCAGTCGCCCATGAAGTACTTGGCGGGTTTCTTGTTGAAAATCAGGAAGGCGAGCAACGAGCCCGACAAGGCCGGGGAAGCAACCATTCCATTGCGATGGGAAAGCAGCAGAAGCAGTACCAGCAGCGGCATGACAGATCCTGCCGCCAGGGCATCAAGTCCGTCAGTGATGTTCACCGCATTGACAAAATACAACAGGTAGATGCAGGCAAAACCATAGTACCACACTCCCAGCTCAAGACCGAAGTGACCGATGTCCACGTAGGTGTCAAGCAACTTTCCGTTGTGAAGGAGGAACAGCATCACCATTGCCGCCGCACATTGCAAGGCGAGCTTGGAAGGACTTGAAAGGCCGTCGCCGTTGCTGGAACGACTTTTCATATGATCATCGATGAACCCGATGAGGGCAAAAAGCAAGAGAGCCATCAGGGGATGGAAAACCCCGCTCTCGAGCAGTGCAGGGTCAAGGAAGGAGGCGAACAGCGTTCCCATGCAGAAAGAGATTCCCCCGATCACCGGGGTGCCCTGCTTCTTGGCCTGGGTTCCCAGCAGCTCCGGCTTGATCGCAACCTTGCTCCGTCCGATTACAGACAACAGGACCTTCGATAGCACGAAGGTCGCAAGAAAGGAGGAGAACAAGAGCATGGGGTATCTAGACGGCATAACCGAGCGACCTCCTTTGCAGCGAGGGAATGAGCCGCTCCATGGCGACCGATCGGGAGGCCTTGAGCAAGAACAAGTCGCCCCTGCGCTTGTGCTTCTGGACCATGCTTTCAAGCTCCTCGAAATCCCGGGTATAGCTTACTGTGCCGCGGTATCCGAGCTTTCTCAACTCCCGGGAGGCTTCCTCCATTTCCGCACCATACAAATAGGTTTGGTCGAAGGACGAGGAGGCAACCGTACGGGCAACCATGCGATGGGCTTGCCCGCTGAGCGCACCAAGTTCCTTCATAGGCCCGAGCACCACCTTTTTCGAGCCCTGCCAGCTGAGAGCGGACAAGTAGGTGAGAATGCTGTTGGTTGAATCGAGGCTTGCGTTGTAGCTGTCGTCGATGATGGTTACCTCGCTTCTATGGACGAAGGAGCGGCCGTGCATCGGTTCAAACCCCTGTAAGGCCTCGGCAATATCACGTGCACTTGCTCCCAAGTAACGCCCCACCTTGATTGCCCCTACCACGTCCTCAAGCAGGTGACGCCCTACAGATTTCACATCAAAGGTATGACCTTCGATGGTCAGCTTCCAGCCGTCGAGACCGAGATCGATTGCAGAGATCTCGTTGGCATCGTAGCGGACGAGACTCCTCCCTGCAACACGTTCGATCAAGTCGAGATGGGAGCAGTTGCTGCTGACAAACCCGGCTTCCAGGCCAGGATGGAAAATGCGTGCTTTCTGCTCGGCGATCACCTCCTGGCTTCCCATCTTTTCCAGGTGGGAGATGCCGATGTTGGTAAGCAGCGCAACCGAAGGCTTGAGTGTGCCGACCATCCTGTCCATCTCACCTACATGGTCGATGCCCATCTCGAATACTCCGTACCGGGAGTTTTCCTGCAATGCAAACATGCTCAAGGGAAGGCCGTATTCGCTGTTCAGGTTCCCCGGCGTCTTGGCAGTTGGGCCCAAGACCGCTGCAATCCTGGACAGGGCCTCCTTGGTTGTACTCTTCCCGCAGCTCCCGGTGATCCCGATGGTCTTGACCGCCGGCAGCCGCTGCAGGTAGCTTTGAGCCAAATCGTGCAAGGC
>JAAZAT010000313.1 GCA_012514185.1 Spirochaetales bacterium
CTCGGTCGCAAGCCCGACGGAAGCCTGTGGCGCATCGGGGTGCAGGACCCCGAACAGGACAGAGGGGCCTATGCGATTATCGTGGAAATGGAAGACACCTCGTTGGTAACCAGCGGACCTTATGAACGATTCCTTGTCCTGGAAGGGGAGACCTACCACCACATCCTGGACACGACCACCGGCTATCCGGTTGAATCGGACTTCACCAGCGCCAGCATCATCACCCACAGCTCCCTGCTTGCCGATGCCCTTTCCACCAGCGTCTATGCGTTGGGATATGAGAAGGGCATGGCTTTGATCAACTCCTTTGAAGATGTCGAGGCACTCTTCTTCACCGCAGACCATCAAATCCTACAAAGTGAAGGCTTGAAGCGGGGAGACGTGGAATTTACGGTAACCAATCAACAATATCGCATTGTGCAGTAAGGTCGTCATCTTGCTCTCGGTGATGAGGAGCTTTTACACTGGTGATATGAAATACCGGAAAGCTCTTCTGATCCTTCTTGTGCTCTTGGTATTCGGGGTCTCCGCTTTACCCGCTTCAACAAACATACGCGGCATCGGGGCTCAGGTCGGTCAACTATCAGCCGACGGCTTGAGCTTCTTCCAGAAATGTAACGAAACGTCGGCATTGCAGACTACGGTTGGCTTGTATCTCAGCGGCAATTCCTATCTCGATTACAGCGTAGGGGTGGAGTATCAACATACATTCTTCTCTGCTGCGTATCAAGATTGGTTTTCAAGCGACCTCTATTGGTTTGCCGGTTTGAACCACAGGGGTTTTGCAAGTGTAGACAGCCTCACCGGGCGATATGGATACGTGCCTTCCTTTGGAATCGGCGGCGGCTTCGGTGTTGAGCCGGTTTTCCTCGGTCATTTTTCAGTTCCCGTATCATTTGGGTATGGAGTGTTTTATGATGTTGATGAGGTTCCCTTCATTGAAAGGCTCACGGTTACCTTTCTTGCATAAATCGGTGCGAGATATCGGTTCTGACCTACACGATTGGACAGTCTTCACGTTTTTTGATATCCTTCTAAAAAATTCATCATATCGGTAATAAGGTCTTGAATAATTGATGATATTGGTAGATAAATAGGGTAAAAATATTCGTAATAAGCAATTTTCCAATTGGAGGATTATATGATTGGTACACAGCAGGAAATTTCCTACATTGTTCGTGAGCCACGCGAGAAAAACGTCGAGTTGGCTACGAAGCTCTTTTCCATGGAGCACGCGCATTGCTCACGACGGTTCCATAGGCAGATACCCGGGTATCGGATGAGCCCGCTGCAAGGACTGCCCAATCTTGCCACCATGTTCGGAGTGGGAGGCATCTGGACCAAGGATGAGTCCAGCCGCCTGCAGCTCAACAGCTTCAAGGTGCTCGGAGGATCCTTCGCCCTGTATCGATACCTGCAAAAGCAATTGGGCATCCTCGGGGAGGATACACCGTTCGCCTACCTCGCCAGCGAGGAGGTCAAAGAAAAGGTGGGGAACCTCACCTTCGCAAGTGCCACCGACGGCAACCATGGCCGTGGTATTGCATGGGCGGCAAAGCGCCTTGGATTCAAGTGTGTCATTTATGTTCACTCTGAAACCAGCGTACGGCGTATCGATGCGATCAAGAGCAACGGGGCCAAAGTAGTCATCGTCGACGGCAACTACGACGATGCCGTGCGCCAGGTTGCTCTTGATGCAGAGAAGAATGGCTGGACGATCATCAGTGATACCAGCTGGGACAACTACACAGAAATCCCGACCTGGATCATGCAGGGCTATCTCACCCTGCTTGCAGAAGCCCAGGAGCAGTTCAGCGGTGTCGGCATTGTCAAGCCGACGCATCTCTTCATTCAGGCGGGCGTCGGGGCTCTCGCTGCCTCGGTGATCGGGTTCTACCATGCCCTGTTCGGGCAGGATGCCCCGAAGTGCATCGTTGTCGAGCCTGACAAGGCACCCTGTATTTATGAAAGCGCTCTTGCCAATGACGGGAAGCCCCATACGGTCACCGGTGCTCTAGACACCATCATGGCAGGTCTCGCCTGCGGCGACCCCAGCCCCATTGCATGGGAAATCTTGAAAGAGAATGCCGACGCCTTCATCAAGGTGCCCGACTATGTTGCCGCCAAAGGCATGAGAATGTATGCAACCCCGCTCAACGGCGATCCGTTCATCATCAGCGGGGAGAGCGGGGCGGTCACCTTGGGAGCCTTCGCTTCGATCATGCAGTATCCCGAGCTCAAGGAGCTCAAGGATGCCTTGGGTTTGAACAAGGAGAGCCAGGTGCTCTTCATCAATACCGAAGGAAATACCGATCCCGTCCACTTCCGCCAGATCATCTGGGAAGGTGCCAACCCGGTACCCAAGCAGCACTGGATCACGATGTAAATCCAGCAGCTGTTGCCTGATACAAAGAGAGCCGTCGTTCGAAAAGAACGGCGGCTCTCCTGCTGTATGACGGAGGTATCAATCCTCTTCGTACAAGAGATCGACTGTCTCGTTCTTGGGAGGCATGATCAAGGAGAAGACATAGAATGCAATGAGGCTGATCAGAAGCGCGGGAATGATGTTGTTCACCTTCGGGATGGAAGGAAGGACCTTGGTATCCATCAAGAAGAAGACAATGCTGCCGATCAAAATCGATGCAATGCTTCCAGCGCTGGAGGCTTTCTTCCAGAAGTGACCCATAACGTACGGGACGAACGTCCCTGCAGCCCGGAGGGTGAAGGAGAAGGCCAGAAGAGTGAGAATATTATTAGCATACAGTGCTGTGATGAGGCTGAAAAGGGCGACGATCACCATGGTGATCTTGGTTACCAGCATGACTTCCTTGTCCTTGGCTCCCTTGCGGATGAAAATCTTGTACAGGTCGTTGCCGAAAATCGAGCCGGCTCCCAAGAGGTCGCTGTCAGCCGAGCTCATCGTGGCACTGATGATGCCTGAAAACAGAATACCGGTGACCACGGCGGGCATGGATGCCACAGCCAACGCCGGCAGGGCATAGCGGGAGTTGTTCTTCAGCGCATCGACTACACCCGGCTCAAGCAGATTCTGGTTGAACAGGCTGAGCATGGTCAGGCCAAGAACAACGGGAATGAAAGCGAAAACGAAGTTTACGACTGCGGCAAGAATGGACCCTTGGATGGCTGCCTTGCCGTCACGGGCGGCATAGTAGCGCGAGACTGCTTCCTGGCCGACGGAGAATGTGGCTACATACATGATTACAAAGCCTGCAATCTGCCCCCAGCCGCCGATTCCCTTGGTAAGGCTGAGGTGTTCGGCTGGAATGGTCTGTTTGACGGTCGCCCAACCTCCGGCCAGCTTCAAAGCAAACGGAATGGCAATTGCCATTCCAAAGACGATGAGGAATACCTGGACGAAGTCGGTCAGCGTCACCGACCAAAGGCCGCCCATTACCGCATAGACGGTGATGACCAACGTGACAATGATCAAGCTGGTGGTATAATCCAAACCCAGCATGACTTCCAGGATGGAAGCTGAAGCCTTGAACTGGCCTGCGGTCAAGCCGACTAGGGCTGCCATCATGACAATGGCACTGAAGCCGCCTGAGAACTTGTCATACCTTCTTCTGAAATACTCGGGGACCGTCTTGACCGAAGAGGATCTGAACTTCGGAGCAAGAGGAATCAGGATCATGAATGCAATACCCATGGCGATGATATACCAGGAAGCACTCATACCCCAGGAACCATACGCATTGGCAACAACGCCAAGCGAGCTGCCTCCTCCGATTTCCGTTGCTGCAAGGGTTCCCGCCATCAACAGGGGACCCAACCTTCTTCCTGCCACCATGAAGTCGGTGTTGGAACTAATCTTCTTGGAAGAGTAGTAGCCAATAGCCAGCATCAAGAGCATGTACAATACTACGATGAGAATAATCGTACCATTCATACCAACTCACTCCTTGTGTTCTGTGTATATGGTAGTATTTATTCA
>JAAZAT010000279.1 GCA_012514185.1 Spirochaetales bacterium
GCTTCCTTCACACAAGCACTCACATGCTTGCACTTGCCTTGAGCTAGTGGTTCTACCCCTTGGTAGTACCGCACCCACAGTGGACTTTCACCACCTAGTTATTGCCCATGCTGGGCAAACGAAAAACACCTCCGAAAAATCGAAGGTGTCCGGCAGTGTTTGGAAACAACTTAGCAGATGATCACATTGATCCCTGCATTTCTCAGGCGTTTTGCATACTCGCTGTCGATACCGCTGTCGGTAAGCAAGTACTTGATCTTGTCTACACACCCAAGCGAAGCAAACTGAACTTTCTCGAGTTTGCTGGAATCTGCAAGCAAGTAGACCGTCTTTGCTGATGCAATCATGGCACGCTTGAGGGCGATGTCGCTGAAGGATGGATAGGTAAGACCGGCCTCCAGACTAAAGCCACCGGTTGCCAGGAAGAGTTTTTCAACATAGAGGTTTTCAAAGAGGAGAAGCCCCTTCTCTCCTGTAAGCGAGAGCGTAGGGGGTTTGAACTCTCCACCCACCACCAAAACGCGATTTGAAGGCTCCATACCCAGATGCAGGGCAATATTAAGGGCATTTGTAACAATATTAAGGTTGGTCCGGTCTCCCAAATGCTTGACCATTTCTGTGACCGTTGTCCCCGAATCGAGGATGATGTTGTCCCCGTTGCTGACAAATTCAGCCGCTTTTTTTCCAATCCTGGCCTTCTCTTCCTCATGGCCGCGGCGCGGCGGAGTGAGCGGAAGATTTGCCGAAGCAAGAGAGTTGATGAAGGCACCCCCATGCTGGCGGGTGATCAAGCCATTCTTCTCCAGGCTTTCTAAATCGCCACGTATGGTGGGCTCCGATACCTTGAACAGCTCCTTGAGCTCTTGTACTCGGCAGCTACCATTTTCCTGCAGCAACTGCAGAATTTTCTCTCTCCGTTGATCTTGAAACATGCTTGTACCCTCTCATCGAATTCCTTTGGTATCATACTCGGAAACAAATGAAAAGAAAAGGATTGTTTTTGAATCCTAACGAAATATCGCAAGTCCAAGGCTTGAAAACAGAATTTCTCTTGCTCTTGGTGCGATGATTGGCTAGAGAATGCCACTTTAATTGCAAACAAAAGAAAACCAAATGAAAACAATCGAAATCTTTTTCATTGACGAATACAAAAACTTGGCATACCATGAACCCAAGAGATACTTCCTACAAGGAGAGTCCTATGCCTACCATCAAATTGGGGTACGCCCCCACCCGCAGAAGCATTTTCAGTGCCCCTGACGCAATCAAATACCGCAACCTTACACGCGACCGTCTCGTTGAACTTGGCATTGATTTTGTCGATATCACCGATATCAATGAAGAAGGCCTTCTTTATGACGATCAGGACATGCAGAAAATCGCCAAGAAGTTCAAGGCTGAGGGAGTCGATGGACTCTTTCTTCCTCATTGCAACTTCGGCACCGAATATGTAGTCGCCCGTCTGGCAAAAGAAATGGGAGTGCCTGTACTGCTGTGGGGCCCGCTCGATGAGCGGCCTGAACCGGACGGGGTTAGACTGCGAGACACCCAGTGCGGACTGTTTGCAACCGGCAAGGTCCTCAGACGCTTCCAGGTTCCTTTCACCTATATGACCAATTGCAGATTACACGATCCCGTCTTCGAGCGCGGTCTTCGTGACTTCCTTGCCGTCTGCAACGTCGTCAAGACCTTCAAGGCTATCAGAATCCTGCAGATATCCACCCGCCCCTTCGATTTCCTCACAACCATGTGCAACGAAGGCGAGCTCTTGGAGAAGTATAATGTCCAGCTTGCCCCGATTCCCATGCCCGAACTGATTCAAACAATTAGAGATTGCCAAAAATCGGATCGTGAAGAAATCAAGAAAGTGATTGCTTATGTAAAAAAGAGCATGATCATCCAAGTCACAGACGAGCAACTGGAAGTTGTTGCAGCTCTGAAAGTGGCTATGACCAAGCTGGCTTCCCACTATGGGTGTCAGGCTGTTGCCATCCAGTGCTGGAACGCCTTGCAGTCTGAATTGGGCATTATGCCTTGCGCAGCCAACGCTCTGATGAACGATGAAGGAATTCCGGTAGTGTGTGAGACCGACATTCATGGTGCCATTACCGCCTTGTTGGTGGAAGCCGCAGGAATGGGTAGGAATCGTTCCTTCTTTGCCGACTGGACCATCAGACACCCCGACATTCCCAACGGCGAACTCTTGCAGCACTGCGGGCCCTGGCCGGTCTCGGTCGCCAAGGAAAAGCCGATCCTCGGCTATCCGCTGGCCTTCGACCATCCAGGAAGTCTGACTGCTGAAGCAAAAAGTGGAAAGGTCACACTGTGTCGATTCGATGGGGACAATGGACACTACTCCCTCCTGCTCGGTACCGCAGAAGGAACCAGCGGTCCGAAGTGCATGGGAACCTACTTGTGGATCGAGGTGGAGAACATCAAGAGGCTTGAGCATAAGATTGTCACCGGACCGTACATCCACCACTGTGTAGGCATCCATCAGAACATCGTTCCCGTCCTGTATGAAGCTTGCAAGTACATCAACGTGGAACCGGACTTCTATGATCCGATTGAGGAGGATGTGAAAGCCTACCTCAGGGGTGAAGATGTCCCCTCGATGCAGTAAATGAGGAACCAGATGACACTACAAGAACTCAAGATGCAAGCCGTGCAGACACGCAAGGCCCTGCTATCGATGATTTATCATGCAAAGACAGGCCATACCGGCGGGGCCTTGTCCTCCGCCGATATTATGACCGCTCTCTTTTTCCACGTGCTCAAGCTGGACCCGTCCAACCCCTCCTGGGAGGGGCGGGACTATTTCATCCTCTCCAAGGGTCACTGCGTCGAAGGGTATCTTGCCGTCCTGGCTAAACGTGGATTCTTTCCACTAGAGGAACTGGAAACCTTCAGCAGATTCAAAAGCCGCCTCATCGGCCACCCAAACAACAAAATTCCCGGCATCGAGATGAATACAGGAGCACTTGGACACGGATTGTCCATTTCCGTGGGGATGGCCATTGGACTAAAAAAAGACCGCAAGACCAATCGCGTCTTCACCCTTATGGGTGACGGCGAACAGGCCGAAGGCTCGGTGTGGGAAGCTGCTATGGCGGCAGGCCACTACAAGTTGGACAACCTGGTGGCGATCATCGATCGCAACCATCTGCAGATTTCGGGCTCGACCGAAGATGTCATGAGCTTGGAGCCGCTGGCCGCCCGATGGGAGAGCTTTGGTTGGGAGGTCAAGGAGATCGACGGCAATGCCATGGATGAGGTTGTTCAAGCCTTGACGTCCACGCCCCTGAAGTCGGAAAAACCAACGTTGATCATCGCCCATACCATCAAAGGCAAAGGCGTGAAGGCGATGGAGAACGTAGCGTCCTGGCACCACGGAGTTCCGAACAAGGGACTCTATGAAGAGGCTATGGCTGCTTTTACACGCCTTGAGGAGGAACTTCGCAATGCCTGAACATAAAGCA
>JAAZAT010000105.1 GCA_012514185.1 Spirochaetales bacterium
CAACAGTAATGTTGCAAATATGAAACAGATATGCAACATTTACAACATAGTTGCTATAGTGAGTTTAAAAAAGTGCAAAGGCTGACCATTTCTGATCAGACTTGTGGTTTTTTGGAACTGCACCCCGGATCATTCCGGGGTATCCTTTTCGGAACAGCGACCCAAATATCAGCTTGACTTTTAGGCTCAAAACACATAAAAACTGACCATTTCCTTTTAGAATCCTTACCTGGTGCCGACGGTTTGTATCTTATCAAAATACCGCTGTGTGTAGCTGACGTAGTTTATTATAGTAAAAATATACATACATATGGTATGAAAAACTACAAAAAGATAAACTTGACTTCAGTTTATATATCGAACATAATACAGAGTATATGTATGGAATTATAACATATAACGAACTGGAGGCTGTATGGCTGCACTGGATTCAAGTATGCAGGAAGGATTGCTCGTTGATAGAGCATGGTTTGGCAGACAGGGGATAGAATCTAGTGCCGTGGATTATTACCTCCGCTCCGGCAAAATTGAAGCCTTGGTGCATGGTCTCTACAGAAAACCAGGGCCGCCGCTGAAATGGCAACAGGTTGTGTACTCGCTGATAGTACTCGGTCATGATGTTCATGTCGGACACTTGACTGCCTTGAGTTATCACGGGTACGAGCATACCTTGAAGCTTGGTGTTGCACAGCGTATTAAATTGTACAGTGCCCGGAGCCTTCCGTCATGGGTGGAGAAGGTGGAGATCGGTCCTGGCTTCATCAAGATGAAACGCAATCTGTTTTCAGATGATTCGGTTGGGCTACTTGATGTCCCGTTCGGGACATGGGATTGGCCGATACCGTATTCATCCGCTGAACGTGCGTTTATCGAATTGGCTAGCACTCTTGAGACACGCGAAGATATCCTGCAAGCAAAATTAATGTTGGAAGGAGCTGCCAACCTGCGGCCTATGCTTTTGCAGTCACTCTTGGAAGCTTGTGGCAATATACAAACGAAGCGATTGTTTCTTTGGCTTGCCAGGACCATAGGTCACCCCTGGTATAAGCATATCGACATATCCCGGATCAATCTGGGGGCTGGAAAACGTCAGATAGTAAGCGGGGGTACTCTTGATGCACAGTTCTTAATCACCGTACCCAAGGAGATCCAGGATGGACAACAAGAACCCCTATTTTAGGCAAGTTGAACTATTGGTTCGTATTCTGCCTTTGGTGGGAGAGCATCCATGTTTCGCTCTGAAAGGGGGGACTGCAATCAATTTGTTCTACCGGAATATGCCACGTCTTTCTGTTGATATCGATTTGGTGTACGTGCCGATAGGGGAGCGGGCACCATCGCTCGATACGATGACCCGGAATCTCAAGGGAATAGGTGATACTGTAATTGCACGGATTCCCAGTGCCAAAATCACATACTCTTCATTGAACCACACTGATTATATTAACCGATTGTTCATCGAAGCGGGGCGGGCAGTTGTAAAAGTAGAATTGTCACCAGTATTGCGGGGGACAGTATTTGAGCCTACTGTGATGAGGATAACTAAGGCTGCTGAGGAGATATTTGGATTTGCTGAAATACCGGTGGTATCGTTTGAGGATTTGTTTGCAGGAAAAATTATGGCTGCGCTGGATAGGCAGCATCCAAGGGACCTCTATGATATCAAGGGGTTACTCGAGGGAGAGGGAATCTCTGCCAGAATGAAGGAAGCTTTCATCGTGTATCTACTCTCGCATAATCGGAGGATTGTTGAAATTCTCAATCCAAACTTACTTGATATCAAGCAAACCTATGAGACCGACTTTGTTGGTATGACGACCGATCCGATTGCTCTGACGGATCTGATGGAGACAAGAGCCGAATTGATTCGGATTGTACATGCCCTATTTGATGTACGGGACAAGCAGTTCCTCATTGATTTTAAGGAAGGCCATCCAGATTGGTCCTACTTCAGCGTACCTCACATCCAAGATCTTCCTGCCATCAAATGGAAGATGCACAATCTCGGTCAGATTGATGCTATTCAAAGGCGACTCATGGTCGATAAGCTTAGGATTTGTTAATTTATTAATCCTTTATTTATAGCTATTTTGTACCTGTTGTGGTATACTATCTGCATGATAGATGAAGCGACCAAGAACAGGATATCCAAGGCCATGCCCATGCTGGCCGA
>JAAZAT010000083.1 GCA_012514185.1 Spirochaetales bacterium
CAGTACATCCCGAACCTTCCATCCGAAATTCGGGATTCGATTCACCTGCCCGATTATCAGGCTCCCAGGCTTCCCGGCACCTCCTTCATGCAGGAGATCATGGCTTGGACTGAATCGGTGACCAACCAACGGTATGAGTTCTCTCCTGCCGACATGCTCGACTCCCGCTTCATCGAGGGCCTGTAATGCTGAGTATTCATGATGCCCGGCTGCTCTACGGCTCGAAGGTCGCATTCTCAGACTTCAGTCTGGAAGTGAAGAAGGGCGAAATGGTGAGTATCATCGGCAAAAGCGGCTGCGGCAAGACCAGTTTGCTCTACGCAATCGCCTCCTTGCTGCCCCTGAATGGGGGGACCATCACCACAGAGGGTGAGTGCGCGATCATGTTCCAGCAGGACCGCCTGCTGCCGTACAAGAGGGCAATTGACAATGTGCTGCTCGGTCTTTCCAAGCAGATGAAGGGCGAGGCAGAGGCGTTGCTTGCTTTGGTGGGCCTCAAGGAGAAGATGACCAGCTATCCCAAGCAGCTCAGCGGCGGGGAGCGGCAGCGTGTCGCCCTCGCCCGCAGCTTGATCCGTAAACCCGGCCTTCTTCTGCTGGATGAACCATTCGCTTCCTTGGATGAACAGACGAGGGAGCGGCTGCAGGATGAGCTGAAGGCCTACGTGGGCAAGCACGGCATCACCTTGGTGCTAGTCACCCACAGCATCGCCGAGGCGGTTTTCATGGGTTCGCGCATCGTGGTGATGACAGAAAACGGAATCGCTTTTGAGACAACGAATCCTTATCACGGGCTCTGTGACCTGCGCATCAAGAAAGAAGCATTTGAACTGCAGAGAATCTTGCGTTCCCAGTTGGGAGGCAGCCGATGAAGTACCTGCGCGGCTCTTTGGTTGTGCTCGTCACCTGGTACCTGCTCGCGCTTTTGATGCAGGCCCCGATCATCCCCTACCCGCATGAGGTCTTGTTGCATCTGATTTTCAGCATGCAGTCCGCCAAGCCGTACCTGCATGTGCTCTTCTCCCTCTACCGGATTGCCATGGGCATGGCTCTGGCCTTGTTCTTCGCCATTCCCACCGGCATGCTTGCCGGACGGACACAGAAGCTCGACCAGCTCATCTCGCCGGTGCTCTACCTGCTCTACCCCCTGCCCAAGATTGCCTTCCTTCCGGTCTTCATGGTGCTTTTCGGCATCGGGGACTTGTCCAAGATCATGCTCATTGCCGTGATCATATTCTTTCCAGCCTCTGTAACCATCCGTGACGGGGTGAAGGAAATCAATGTCCAGTATTTGCAGCTTGCCCAGGCATACCATCTCACCCAAACCCAAATCCTGAAGGATATTCTTTGGCCTTTCATCCTGCCTCGGATTTTCTCATCGCTGCGCATCACCTTGGGCATTTCGCTTTCGGTGCTGTTCATCAGTGAGAACTATGCAGCCTCCTATGGTCTTGGGTATTACATTATGAACAACTGGGTGATGGCCCAGTATGTCGGCATGTACGCAGGCATCGTCCTGCTCAGCCTGCTTGGCTTGACTCTGTATGTCGCCCTCGACAGTATTGAGCGCTTGGTGATCCCAAGTGAAACACGCTGAACAGAAAGAGAGGAAGAAGCCGACGGCCTCTTCCTCCCAACGTTTATTCAGTTACTGGATATCGATATATTACTTGCTCTCGCGGGCACTCTTCAGTGCATGCGCCCACCAGGAGAGCTGATCAAGCATGTTGGTGACCTGGGGCTCAAGATTGGGAAGGTCCTTGACCTGCTTCTGTCCGTTCATGATCGGATAGAAGTCATTTCCCATAATCAGTACCGACTGCCTCACCGGTGCCATCTGAAGTTCGACACAGATGTCACGGAGGTGCTGCACCGCACGTGCACCGCCTGCCGAGCCGTAGGAGAAGTATGCCGCTGCCTTGCGGTTCCACTCGGGGTATGCGTAGTCAAGGGCGTTCTTCAAGGCTGCAGTGATGCTGTTGTTGTACTCAGCGGTGACGAAGATGAATCCGTCAAGGCTGGCGATCTTTTTCTGCCATTTCTGGGCGACTTCATTGGTCGAGGGAACGTAGGCGTTTGAGGCGACTTCATCAAAGAACGGCATGGGGTAGTCGCGAAGGTCAACAAGTTCAAAGGCGAGATCGGTGCGCTTCTTTGCAATCGATGCTACGTATTCTGCTGCCTGCTGTCCAACTCTTGCGGCTCTGGTACTGCTTATGATAATTCCAATCTTTGGTACATTCATGTTCTTACTCCTTAACAATGTTGTATTGCTATATCTGTAGCATACAATTTTATTTTACAATCGTCAAGTAGTTTGGTATGAATTACCGTGACCTGTTGCCACGGACTTTACTCCACACCTCCGTGAGAGTACACTGAGGCAAAACAAGGAGTCCTGACATGGCAAAAGATCCCAAGGCATCACTGCAGGTTGTTGCGTCGAAGAATGTATTGCAAATTCTCATTGCCCTGCTTTTTGTGGCGATGGGCCTCATCGGATTCTCTTCGGGACGCGGGTTGGGAAGCCAGATATCCCGCGAGCTGTCCAACATGTTCGGCGGGGACAACGAGCTGCTGCTCTATGTGATATCCACGTTGCAGCTGATCAGCGGCCTGTTTCTGGGAGCCCGGCAATTCAGCAAGCTCATTCCAGACAAAATTGCCAAGCTTGCCTATCTGGCCATCCTGATCTTCTGGGTCGCCCTGATTGTCATTCTCGATTTCTTGACCATCGACTTCGGTCGCATCAGCGGCGCCGAGTGGTTCACCTGGATCGAGCAGGTCGTGCTGCACTTGATCGTACTCTCCGGTATTGTGCAGATTCAGATCTGACTTCTGATTTTACTGGGGGCTATGCAACCGGAGAGTATGTATAGCCCTTGCTAATACCAAATGAATGAATTATCAGATGTAAGAGTCTAGCTGCCTATGCCAGAGCGTGAATTTCGTTTTCCAACGTATTGATAGCCGCAATGACAGTGTCAAAGTTCGGAATTTCTCCAAAAAGCATATCTTTCATACGCATGTAATCCGCCTGCAATACGGCAAACCTGTATTTTGGCGGTACCAGCTTAATTGTTTCTGGAATTGCATTTTCATACATCGCCCAAGCCCGGGGATAGAATTTCATCTTAAACTCCACTACTTTTTCCAGCAGGTTAAGATTGGTAAACGCTGTATCCTTAATGAATGTCATCGACATACGATAGAGATCATAATAATGTCGTGAATAACGTTCCGGTATTTGAAGATGACTCGGCCTATTAGCCTCATGATGAAGAATTGTTGCCTTTTCCCAAAACGTCCTCTCAGGTGAGACTGTAAGGATAGGTGTAGCCTTTTGCTTGAAAAGGGCAGGATAGAATTTTCC
Source organism: Spirochaetales bacterium (assembly GCA_012514185.1). Taxonomy (GTDB): domain Bacteria; phylum Spirochaetota; class Spirochaetia; order Sphaerochaetales; family Sphaerochaetaceae; genus Sphaerochaeta. The sequence goes on from JAAZAT010000083.1 coordinate 3,374, forward strand.
GGCATAAGACTCGATCTCAACTTTTTTCACAGGAGACCACGCTGCTAAAGCCCCGACTTCTAGACGGATAGACTGCGAGGTTGCCGTATTGTGTACTACGTGAGGATACGAAAAAACTACTGTCTGCTTGTCCTCCCCATCAATGAAGAGATTCGCCTCACGGTCGAGTTCCTGTGAGAGTTGAGCCTTACTTGTCGGGCAAAAGACGTCTGCAAGAAAAATCTCCGCGCGGGTATTAGCTTCCTTGTTGAAAGAAACTTGTTTGCTATGCGACCGTCTAGCCCATGGTTCATTGCTTGCATATCCAAGTACACGCCAATCTAAAATCAAATCGATGTCCTCGGAGAACCTACTGATAAGATGAAAAGCTTTCGATAAACTAGTACCACCTTTGAAGGCAATGACATCTCTCCATGGTGATCGCTGAAATAGATAATCCAACGTAAAACACACCCAAAAATCCATTTCGACTAAAGAATCATGTAATGACAACTTTTCTGCCGTATTTCTAAATAAATCACGCCGATCATGTTCCGAAAGCCTTGCTACTGTCCTCATTATCCATACTACCGCCTTTGGATATTTGCCGGATGACTTTATATACCCAGCTTGTTGATTGCTTGGCTTCATCCAACATAGTAGCTTTCTCTGTTTCTGTCAGTTTTGCTTCAAGCTCACGAACAATTGCATGCGTAACATTTGCTTTACCAAGCGCTTTAAGAGCTTGAATAACAAGAATTGTGGTATAAGAGAGACCTGTGATTTCCTTGTTTGTTCGATGCTTGAATTGTATTGTCTGGGAGTCCCAAGTAAATGTCTTATAAGGTCCGTCGCTGATGTAGGACCATACAACAGGAACCTGTGTAGACAATCCCAACACATTCAGTGCAGTATTTGCACAAGGAGCAATGGTCCAATGGTAGTTGCGTGCTATTGCTTTTGCAACTGAATCCGGACTTGCTGCAACATACTCACCGAGAAGTTTGCTGTACTTCGGTTTTTCATACACGCCCGGTAAAATTCTTCTCAAGGTACCAACTTGGGCTAACCTACCCAAATTCCTCCGAATGGTTTCGCTCTCGGTAATGTCAACAAAATCAGAACTTACAAATACAGTCCCATCGTCAGCTTTTCTGATTCGTTCTTGTATTTGCTTAGAATACCCTTTCATATGGTTCCATCTCCATTATGTCCCGAATAGTATGTAATATCCGCGACATAAGGACAAGGGTTGAGGAGTATTTACTGTCCCGTATAGTATACATTTTCCAAGACAGGACTTTCTCAAGATAGATTCATCCAAAAAGCCGCTACGGCTGTCACTCCTCGTCCTGACATGGTAAAAGATCCCAAATCATCACTGCAGTGGTTCAATGTTGCTTCCCACTTTTATATTGTCCTAAGCGGTCTGTCATGTTACAACTTACCTGAGTTTCGATTTGGGATTTGTAAATCGGGTTGGCATATCTGTTGCAAACCGACCGAGGTGGAGACGATGGAGAAACGGCCGAATAGTTTAAGGAACCATAAGAAAACCTACCAGCACCTTGCATCTGCCAACTCTATGGACATCGAAGAGTATAACGGCAAAATACTATCCATGCTGTTGCTGATGGGAGTATTGATGATACCGCTGCTGCTGTTGACCGTGCCATTCAACAACACCAAGAAAGCAGCCGTTTCCGCCTATCTGCTGACCGTATCGCTCTATTTGGTAATGTTCCTTCTATTCAAGTTGCCTGCTATGAAAAAGCATACGCTTTTGGGGCTGTATTCCAGCTTTTCCATTTTAACCCTATTGGCTATCTACCTCAGCGTAATTCACACGCCTGAGATGCGTGCGACAATCCTGCTGGGTGTATTCTGCATAATGCCGCTCAGTTTCATAGACCGCCCTTTTCGCATGAATTTGTTTGTGGCTTTCTGGCTTGTGACGCATTCAGCCCTGGCGTTTTACTTGAAACCCCGATACGTGCTCGATGAAACAGTCAATTGCCTTTGCTTTGCCCTTCTCGGTTGTTTTCTTGGGAACAACATGGTATGGATACGTCTGCAAAGTTTTGATGCGCACCGCCTGCTCATCATTGAAAAGGAGACCGATGTTCTGACAGGGCTCTTCAACCGCCGAAAATTGTATGAAACGCTGGCATATCTTGAAACAACTGAATCAAGGAAACCCACCGGAGTCCTGATGCTTGATATCGATCATTTCAAGGAATTCAACGACAAGCATGGTCACGCCGCCGGCGATCGATGCTTGAGTCGTTTTGGTGAATTACTGATACAATTCGCGCAGACCTTTCGGTTGCAGTTCTATCGCTATGGCGGTGAGGAATTCGTTGCAATAGCTTATGAGTATGATGAAGAGGAGTTGTTTTCTCTAGCTGAAGACCTTCGGATCGCCGTAAAAGACTCGGAAATGGATGTGGATCATATCACCGTCAGCATTGGCGTGGCTTACTGCGGCGGTGAAATGGTTAGAAACTACGAGAAGGTAATCGATCGAGCGGATAAGGCCACCTATACAGCAAAGCGAACAGGACGAAACAGGGTGTGCATCGATCGGGATGAAGAGAGGGTGCAGCAAGTCTTCTGAGGGGTGTTTCATGATACAAGGGCCAAGTTTGAACGTCATGGTTATAGCCTATTCGTGGGATGTCTGCTGTCCAAGTAGATGAAAAGCCACTTCATAGCTGATAGCAAGAGATTCATATAAGAGCGTTTGTAGTTAATATTACACGATACTATAGATTTTACTACACTTTCGTGTAATAATTCCAATACGATGAGGTAATGTATGAAGTACTATCCTGAGTTGGTATCTCTTGGATGCTTTAGTCTAGAAGATCTGAAGTCCATTACCGGCAGTAGTGAGGCCGCAAATGCTCTTAGCCGGGCATATAGGGAAAAAGGATATATCCAAAGCGTCCGGAAGAATCTTTATGTTGCAATCAGTATGGAGACAGGACAGCCAGTTCCTACCCGCTATGAAATTGCCTCCCATATCAGTGAGGATGCAGTCGTTTCGTACCACAGCGCGTTTGAATATTACGGATATGCGAACCAAGTGTTCTATGACGTATATATAACAAGCTTGAGTCGCTTTCATGATTTTCAATTTGATGGTATTACCTATCGGCGGGTTAGTCCGAAAATCATCAGTCACATACAACAAGGACCAAAGGGAGTTCGAGTTTCATCACTCGAACGAACTGTCATTGAAAGCATTGAGAGATTTGAGAAAATCGGAGGATTGGAAGAACTGTTACGATGCCTCCAGCTGATTCCTGCATTGGATGAATCACAGCTTCTCTCTTGCTTGGAAGAGTACGACAATGGATTCTTGTACCAAAAAACAGGGTTAATTCTCTCTGCATTCGCTCAGTCACTCCAATTATCCAGTTCGTTTTTCGAGAATTGCAGGAAGTATCTCCCTACCGGGAAGTCTTATTTGTACAACCGATCGAAGGACTTTGTATTCCACAAGAATTGGAACATCTACGCACCTGCTGATGTGCTTACGCTTATTGCAAAAGGAGTGACAGATTATGATGCAATATGATCGTATGGCATTAGGCAGACAAGCACGGGAGTTGGGGTTTGTCAGAGATACATTTGAGAAAATATGCCGGTTGGCAGATGTGTTGAAATGGATTCATTCTGACTCATTTTTAACTGAGTTATTAGCACTCAAGGGAGGAACCGCTCTTAACTTGATAATTCTTGACTTGCCTCGACTATCTGTTGATATCGATTTGGATTTTTCTCGCAATCTCTCGCGTGATGAGATGATGAAATCACGGGAAATCCTTACAGAACGGATAAAAAAGTATATGAGTGCTGCAGGATATACACTTGGAATCAAGTCAAAAACTTATCATGCTCTGGATTCCTTTGTTTTTGAGTATCAGAATGCTGGAGGCATGAAGGATAATATTAAAGTTGAGATTAATTACATGCTTCGCTGCCACATTCTTTCACCAGTAGTAAGAAATATAGTATTACCATGGACTGAACAGGAACTGGCTACGCTTTGTCTTGATCCGATAGAAATTTATGCTTCAAAAATTGTCGCTATGATCAATCGCGCGGCACCAAGAGATTTGTTTGACATATTTATGATGATACAAAAGGGATTTATCAAGAAATCCCAAGAATCCTTATTAAGAAAATGTGTGATGTTCTACTGCGCAGTAGGGTCCGACAAGGTACCAGAACAATTCAACTTCGAGAATGCTCTGTCGATAACACAACAACGAATCAAAACCGATCTCGTACCAGTTTTACGTCATGGTACGTGGTTTGATGCCAAGCAAGCTTATGGAACTGTTGTGGAATTTTTACAAGAGGCCCTTGTACCAACACCCGATGAATTCGCTTTTTGGTCTGCCTTCTCTCAAAAGCAGTATGTGCCAGAGCTACTTTTTGACGATCCAATCATAGTAGAAAGGCTAAAAAACCATCCAATGGCTCTTTGGAAATGCAGAGAAGAGGCTGTTGTGGATGCACAATAATCATGCAAGTTTCTTATTATCACTTTTTGATTGGGACTGAATATATACCTCTACAAATCTAGAAAATTGTCGCCCAAGGACATCCGGTATCGCTGTGTCAGAAAGGATTGCAGGGATAGAGTGTTTAGATTCGTTTCCTTGGAAAAATAAGCAAGGGAACGCAAGGAATAAGGGACGGCTTCTATCTGTTCCTTCTGTATGGATACACGCTGTTTCAGCGTTTTCAGTACCATTGCATATGCTTGATCCAGAGGAATCTTGGAAAATAACGCTTCACATGCTTCATGCCAGAAGACCGGGGTTGCTTCAGGTAGGAACCCATAATAGGTGTGAACGATATGCTCATATTCGCGCTTTCGAAGCAGCTTGAACAAGGCTTGATGAGAAAGTTTACTTGAATCGGCAACAGGTTCTTTTTTCTGTTTTGCACTGATGGTATTTCGCTTTGTCAGGACATAGACGCCCACCGGACTGTTTGAGAACATGGTGTTCAACTTCGAAAAGGAAGACTCGGGAGCAACCACACAGACATGGTCGATCGCATGGTAATAGGCCTCTATCTGACTCTCCAACTTATCCAGCGAATCCAGGTCCGACTTGATCTCATACACCACCGCTTTTCCATTGATGAGGATGAAATCCGCAACGGCCTTTCCAATTGGAACCTGGCTCAACGCTGTTGTAGTGCGTACGCTATGCTTTCCAAGCAGCAAGGTATTGAGCAATGTGTTCTGGTAGAAATACTCATTCCGGTAGCACTTGGACATCCGGGTATAGAGCTCGTGAATAATCTCACCATTGCTCAATAGATGGGGATGCTGAAGATCAGCTTCAGCCAGAGCATGATATACAGCATGACCCTTCTTGGACAGAAATGCTTCAAACACTTTCTGTGTAAAGAGTTTATTGTAAAGGCCGTCATGCTTACTCATCACAAATCATTCCTCTTCACCACCGGCCTCATCTTCGCACATCTGCTATACAGATGCAACGATTCTGAAGTCTTGCTTCAATCGGCATCTGTAAGGTTAAGGTTAATCGGATTCTATTTTGCTTGCATGGTATCATTGTCTACAGGAACTTGGCATGAGCAAATCGGATTTGGCCTCTTGAGAGAAATTCCGAAATGCCAATTGAAATCAATCAAGGCTATCAAAGTTTGCTTATCTATATACGTGCTCTGCATGCCACATAAGGTACTCTTTTAATGGTCTCTCATTTGGATTACTCGGCAGATTTGGAAGTTCCTGTCCGTGGTAGGCATAATAAATCTTTCCGTTCCCGTAGTCCTGTTTCAGACGGGAACTGATTTCCACATGGTAGCAGGGAGTGACTGTCAGGTATCCTTTGTCATAGAGCGTGTGGATATCCTTTCTGAGAAGTAATCCGTTCTGCACTGAGTAACTACCCTTTTCATTGAAGGGAACGATGTGGGCGGCATCGAGTACGGGAAGCGTCTTCTCCCCGCTGATGGCGCACCTTCTATGATAGGCCTCGGTAACCATGACACGGAAGGTTCCTTGCCCGATGCGGTATTTTGCCAGAGTCAAGCCCTCTCTGGCTCCTTCTTCCTTACCTACTGATTCTCTCTCATAAGGCTTTCTGATTCTCTCAAACACAGCATCCAGCAAAGCGTTTCCAATTGGGCTATCCGAATCATACGTTTTACCTTGCACGATGCTCTTGCCCCAATCAGATGGCGCCGGTATCCAATCAGATTCGGGAAAGAAGAAGGGAGAACCGAGAATGATGCACCCAATCTGAGGATTTGAATCGGTGGTCTTTCGATATTTAGCGATACGATTCTCCAGCTCCTCGAAGCTCCGCGTACCATTCTTCTGTCCAAAAGCTTCCCAGGCAAGAAAGCTTGGAAGAATATGGAACCGCACGAAGTAAGCGCCACCGACAATGTAATTCAGCGGGGCATGGAGCTTGAACAAGAAGAGCTCCCCTGGTTCAAGCGCCTTGAAATTGGTACTGCCACCTGGTTTCCAGAAGTTCACTTCGTCATAGGCTTGGGAAGACAACCTCTGATACCACTCATAGTCGGTCACCCCGACAAATGCTTTCATCTCGGCTCCTCCGCTGCCAGCACTCCACTCTCTTCGAAGGCATACCCATCTATTCTGGTCCTGAGAAACTGAGCCAAAGCCTTATCGGTGCAATACACATAGCAACCCTTCATACCACGACTCATCAGAGTCCTGTAGGTATTACGGATGATGATGTCCACATCCTTGGTTGCTTGTATGTCGCCTTTTCTTACTTTGCCGATCAGGCCATGCAGGGACTTATCACTCTTTGTCCGCTTGGTGAAGTCGGTAATGACTTGTCCTTTTTCAAAACGCAGATCATCGCCGATGATGACCCCGACATAGGAAAATTCCAGACCTTGGGTGGTATGGATGCACCCAACCTGGTCGATGGAACTTTTGGAGATGGCAAAGGTCGGATCGCTGCTGAGGTTCCAACGCATGGCAAAGTCACCAAGAACGATGTCATTCTCGGTATTCGAACCATTCTTGCTGATCCACTCCCAACAGTATCCGGCTACCAAACGAGCTTTATTGTCAATACAGTTCTTCTCCTCAATGAGCCTTCTTAGCTCGATGGGGTCATTGAGTACTCGAAAATCGTACTCGATTCCTTCCAGTGTTGGATTGGCTGTCTCTTTCTGGATTCCCAAAACATAATCAAGCCATGACAGGTAACCATCCGATCCGTTGCATCGGAATTGTGAGACGAGCTCCCCTTCCTGCACCTGTGCTCCATACTGCTTTGCCCAGTAAAGAATACGTTCTCTATCACCATAATCCTGTGCGGTTACCCGTTGATCTTCGTCCAAAAAGAAGACAC
>JAAZAT010000176.1 GCA_012514185.1 Spirochaetales bacterium
AGTTCTGGCTCTTGCTTATCACCAAAGAAGGCCCAGAATAGATTTTGAACGCGGCATATTCAGTGTGGGTGGAGACAAAAACCTCTACCTGAGAGTACTCTCTTCCTTCATATCCGAGCTTGAGCAGTTGATTCCCAGCTTGAAAAAAGCCATTGAGGAGCAGGATCTTCATAGCGGCGCAGAACTCGCCCACAAGGCAAAAGGCAGTTGCGGGACGATAGGTGCATTAAAGGCGCAAAAACTCTGTGCCAATCTGCAGCAAAACCTGGAGAACGGAAACCTGCCGCCCCAAGAGACGTTGGATGGGGTGTTCATCCTGCTTGAGCAGGTGCTTCAGGAAGCGAAAGAGTTTGCAAGCAAACCGTGAGGCCATCCTCTTCTTACTTTTTCAGCACCTCATCCACTATTCGGGCTATCCTTTCGGAATTGGTCTGATAAATGAAATGCGTTCCCTCAAGCACCTCATATTCGGCCTGTGGACCAATTCTCTTGAGGTGCTGCATCTGGTACTCCTGTGGTGTCATGGGAAGCTGCTTGATGGGCGTTTCATACGTCTGTCGTGAAATGACCTTGAAGTAGGGAACCTGCGGGGGATAGGCAAGGGCCTTGGTCTGGGCAACGAATTCAGTGCCCTGGGCAATTTGCTCAAGCAGGGTGTCGTTGATCGAGAATCCGGAAAACAGCAACATGTCGTCGATTTCCTTTTCTGTGTACCCCAACGCCAAGACTTCCTTGCGGTTGGTCACCAAGGGACCAAGCACGTCGGTAACGCCCAGGTTCTGTTGAAGCTTTGCTATCGGAAGCAGTGCCGCTACAAAACCCGGAGTCTTTTCATAGTAATCCGAAGAGGTTCCGTCCAGGGAAACAATGGCTTTCACTTCATCTGGATACACGGAGGCATAATATTCACTATACAGACTGGAGATTGAATGAGCCGCCAGGACATAGGGAGCCGTATAGCCGGCCTGTTTCAAGGCCGTTCGAATCTCCTCTACATAATTGGCGCTGGTACGGGCTCGTTGGGATTGACTGCTGAAGCCCACACCAAAATACTCGACACAAACTGCGGTATACTTCTTTCCAAGTTCTCTCATCAGAGGGCCGAAGTCGGCTGACGGAAGGGCTACTCCCATCCCCGGCAGAAGAACTACAACCTGTTCGCCCTGTCCCATCGACGTCAGATGCATGGTGCCGTCAAAAACAGGCACAAGCTGCCCATAGGGCTCCACCTTGTCCCGCTGGTGCCTGAAGTAGGTGGCATGGAGCACCGCACTGCAAGCCAAAACAAGCACAATGAGCAGAAACATTCTCTTCAATAGTCGTTTGAACCAGCCTTTTCTTCGTTTACCCATTCGTTCACCTCGCCCATGATTGTAGATTTCAGCATCGGGATATGCAAGCTTTGTATTGGTTGACAACCAATGAAACATACAAAAAGTAATAAGCTTCGGAATCCTGGCAGAATTGAGGCTGGCATGACCTTTCTGGAATCGTAAAACAATGGCTATAGTAGAAGCGAGGAGAGAAGCCTATGAAGCATCGACTGTTGCTTGTCTCTATCGCCGCCTTCCTCGTATCGGTCTCGCTGCCAGCCATACCCATCACCTGGGAAACCACCCTGGAGGCGTATAGAGGCAGGTATTCTGAAATCCTGACCTTTGAGCTGCCACCAGACGGATATGAGAAGCCGGTCTACGGCATGGGAGAGTTCGATTGGGATTCAAGCATAGGCAGCGCTGCTGTCCAGATGGGACTGCTCACCTATCAGGATGGCGGCCGGGTTGCAGTCCTGGTCAAGGAGGGGCCTGAGTACACAAAAGGCCCGGACACGTACGACTGGTGGAACACCACCTTCGTTTTTCTTGATGCAAAGGGAAATGTCATCAAGCCGGATGAGGGCTCGATTGTGTTCATCGACATTCCCGATGAGCCGGTAATGGCTTTTAGCGCTCCCGAGCCTGCCTTTTTCACTGTCTCCAATCATACGGGCATGACTTTGACCTATTTGGACATTTCCAGTTCCGATATGCGGGCGGTGGGAGCGCATGGGAAGAACCTGCTCGGCAAAACAGCCCTGAAACAGGGGGAATCAAGAGACATACCATTCTCCGACCATCCGGATTTGAAATCCATCATCCTCTATCGGTACGGGGCCCTGTTGAGCGTAGACGCTGCAGCAGAAAATGGACAGGCTTTCTCCCACGAATGGAGAGTGGATGGGAGCACGCTTCAAATAGACATTCTTTCCGGACATCTGCAAAACAAACAAAGCCGAAACAGCTTGAAGGTACTCAATGACAGTTCTTATACGCTTGTTGAGCTGTATATCCTCACCCCGGAAATGGAAACAGATCTGAATTACAGCGCAGAGCTTTTGGAAGGCAGAACCCTTCCAAGCGGCGCTGGCTTGCTCATCGATTTGACCAGATGGCCGTACCTCCAGTCGTTTTTCCAACCAAAAGAAATGATCATCCTTTCGATCGAGGCATATGACGAGGACGGCTATCCCCTGTTCCAATATTGGCTGCCTGATTATGACAACCTGGAGATAACGCTCAGTGATTGGGATTATTTGTAGGGTTTGGAAAGGCGGGGCGAAAGGAGTGCTTTTTCGCCCCGCACACACTATGCTTCTACAGAAATAAACGAGAATGTCGTCACATCGAACAAACCCATATCGGTAAGCTTAATTTCGGGGATGACAGCAAGGGACATGAAGCAGAGCGTCATGATCGGCTCTACATCCTCCTTGATGTGCAATTCTTTGTATGCCGTTTCATGGATTTCACTCAGCTTCCGGTCGACCCACTCTCCGCTTTGGTCACTCATGATTCCCCCGACGGGCATCGGCATGGAGGCAATGACTTCTCGATTTTTTACCAGCACCATCCCTCCGCTCTGGGCGATCAGGGACTGGACTGCTAGAGCCATATCCTCATCATCCACCCCCACGACGATGATGTTGTGGGAATCGTGGGCGATTGAGATCGCCACAGCCCCTTCAGTGATGCCATAGCCACGAAGCAAGGCAACCGCGACATTGCCGGTCGATTGGTGGCGCTCAACCACTGCCACCTTGACCACGTCCTGGGATGCATCATACAGAAAGCATCCTTGACCATCACGCTTCACCTTGGCCTTCCCCTTGGCGGTCACCACCCCGCCGGGAAGGATGTCGATGGTATTGACATCATCGCTTGTGAGTTTCAGCTTCAACTTCTCCACCGAGAAATCCTTGACGTGGAAACTTCCCCTCACCTGCTCGATGCTGTGACGAGTCACTGGAAGCAGATACCTCCCACCCCTTGCAACCAACCGTCCCTCGATGAACACCGCATCCGCCTTGAAATGCTTCAGGTCATCCAGCAACACGATATCCGCCCGCAGGCCGGGAGCTATCGCTCCCCTGTCGAAAAGACGGAAACACTCGGCGGCATTGAGAGTGGCCATCTGAACGGCGACAATCGGATCGATGCCCGCAGCTACAAGAATTCTCAGATGCTCATCCAAATGGCCTTTTTCCAAAATGGTTTTCGGCTGGCGATCATCACTGCACAGCAGGCAACGCCTGCTGTTGGCTGAGGTAACGCCCTTGAGCAAATGAGTCAACTCGTGGCATGCAGAACCCTCTCGAAGCAGCACATACATGCCGCGTTCGATGCGTTCGCGCATCTCCTCGATGGTGGAACACTCGTGGTCGGTGTGGATCAAGGTACAGGCATAGGCGTTGAGCGCCTTGCCCGAAACTCCTGGGGAATGCCCGTCTACAAGCTTGCCCATCCTGCGTGCCAACAGCAACTTGTCCAAGGCTCCACTCTCGGCATTGATGACCCCGGGAAAGTCCATGAACTCACCAACCCCCAGAATCCGCTCATCGAGTATGGGACCTTGCATGGCAGCCGCATCAATGACCGCCCCTGCATGCTCGAACGGGGTTGCCGGGACGCAGGAGGGAATCATAAAGCGAATATCCAAGGCCGTCTCCGAGGCTGCATCAAGCATGAAGGACAAACCATCCAGGCCGCAGACATTCACCATCTCATGGGGATCGGCGATGATGGTGGTGGTCCCATAGGGCACCACCAACCTGCCCATCTCCTCGGGTGTAACATAGGAGGACTCGATGTGAATGTGGCTGTCGATGAACCCAGGGGCGGCATACCGCCCCTGTGCATCAATCTCAGTCGCGCCCTCATAGCGTCCGACACCGGCGATAATCCCATCAGAGACGGCGATATCACCTTCGCAGATCGTACCGCTATAGACATTCACAACCTTGCAATGCTTGATGACCAAGTCGGCAGGAATCCTGCCGCTCGCTACATCTATTAGCTTTTTCAACTGTGTCTTATTCATCAAATCAACAACACCTCTTCGCCGTACTCGATGTACAGCTCATCGATCAGTGCCTGACTGGCCCTGGCAATGAACCCATCCTGGTCAAGCTCTTTCAGCGCCTTGATTTGTACATTCTTTACATCCCTGCGGCCTCTGACCATCACTGAATCGCCCCACTGCTTGATCAAGGCATACCGGGCGGCTTCATCAATATAGATGACTCTTTCTGAGTCCTTGGCATTCTCATAGCTTCTCAGAACACGTACACATTTGACATCCATACTACTGCCTCCTTAGACGTAGTCATACCGGCGAGGCACATCCATGATTTTCTTGTGACCAAGATGGATGGCATAACAAATCACTGCAGCCAGCAAATATCCCACTGCATAGGGGAAGCTCATCGTTGCCGTACCAAAGACCAAGGCCGGGGAGTGGATGAATCCAAAGAACGACAACACCGACGCCACCACAAAGGCGATGGCTGCCTTGTCCAAGCGACGATCGATGATGAATGCAACCACCGTCGCCCACAGAATGCTGGTGATGATCGCACCACTATGCATGGCAACCACCCCTTTCCAGACAACCCCGTAGTTGATCATGGCTTGGCTGATCTCATCGGAGCTGTTCATGGTCAACGTCTCCTCCAAGTAAATACCGAAGGCACCCAGGGCATCACGGACATAGGTGTACAGCCCATCGGCAAGATGAGGAATGAGGGCGATGGCCAACGCTGCCCCGTGACGACGCGGAACATCGGTATACGCCTGGACCAGCATCAACATTGCACACCACAGGAAGGTGATTGAAGCAACAACTGCCGGCATCAGGGAGTTCATGAATCCATAGAGCCCGAATACGGAAGACAGGGCATACAGGATTGCAGAGATCCATGAGTAGGATATTCCCGTCTCGCTCTTCTTCAAACCAGCATGACCAAGCCAGACGGTATTGGGAACAACGGAGCCGAACAAGGCCGATACCATGGTGCATGCACCATCGATGATCTGGGTCTGGCCGACATTGTACTCATCCCCGGCAGCGATGGCCGATTCAACGTTATCCATTGTTTCAATGAAGTTGTACACCTCGATGGGGATGATGACGCTGAGGAAGGGAATAATGTACTTGAAGCCCTGAAAAACAGCCCCGATGGAGAGAATGGGAAGCGATACTCCAAGCGTTGAGGTATCGACCTGCACCCTGCCCAGGAAGAGGGCCCAGATGATGCCGAACACCACCGAGACCAGGAGCATGGGGATTCGTTTCTTGAACACATACCCCCCGATCAAGCCAATAATGGCAATGATGACAACCGGCATACCGAGAATCGGATCATGGTAGACTTCAAAAAGGCCTGCCGTAGCCATCCAAACCAAGCCGATGCCCGCTACAGTACCAAGCATTGCGACACGGGGGATCAAGCGACGGATGACTGGCCCGATGAAGCCGCCGAGTATCTCAATAAAGCCACCGAGAAAGCAGGCAGCGGTGGCTGCCATCCAGCAAACTTCTGGAGAAAGCCCTGAGTAATGCAAGGGATAGATGACCCCATACAGGTATACAAACATAGCCGGAGTCGATACTCCCGAAGGCAGGGCTGTAACGTCCTTGCGACCTGTCTTCTTTGCCAGGCGATACCCCTGCCAGGCATAGGCAAGACAGCCGAGCATCAACCCGACAGCCAGACCGGGAATTACTCGACCGTAGATGATTGATTCAGGCCAGCCTATGCCTTGCAGCGCATAGGCGATGATGATGAAATTGATGATATTGCCGAAATATGAGTAGACGACACCGCCGAGATCTCCCGGCCGAAACAGTCCAGCATGTCCAAGAGTTCGTTCCATTTCAGTGCTCCTTATGTGTGTTCTACAAGTTCGAGTATCGGGTCGAAGGTGGTCAACGCAATGCAGTCAACCGGTCCTACATCAGTGATTGCATAGTCGGGGATCGCAGTAATCGGCAAAAAGAACATGTACATCAACGGTTCGGGCAGATCGCATCCAAGCAACCGTGCTGCCGTGTTGATTTCATCCTCCCTTCGTGCCACTTCCCCGGGTTCGAGGTCACAGACGATTCCTCCGACAGGCAAGGAGAGAAAATCAAGGACCTTTCCATCCTTGACCACCACCTGGCCTCCTCCTTCCTTGATCAAATGATTTACTGCGACAGCCATATCCTCGGCATTGGCACCCAAAACAATGATATTGTTATCATCCGGCGCTGCCGATGAGGCCATTGCTCCGGCTTTCAGGCTCCAGCCCGAGCAGAAAGCAAGACTCTTGTTCCCGTTGATCCCAAACCGTTCGAGGACCGAGACCATCAGAACATCCTGATCGGTATCAGGTTGCACTACATGGTCGACCACATCCAGCATCACATCACGTCGCTTGCGGACAAACGGACCTTTGACCTGCATCGAGAGTACCTTGGCTTTTCCTTCCGCCAATGGCACCCGATACTCAAAATCCTTTGCTGTCACTGGATTGCACTTCAGCTCGCTTGTAAGCAGGCTGCTTCGCTTTGGAGCCTGCAAATCGTAGGCAAGCTTCTTGTTACAGGCCACCAACTTCCCGTTTGCGATGACCTCTTGCACATTGAATGTTTCTGGGTCGTCCACCAACAGAATATCAGCAATACGGCCCGGAGAGATGGAGCCGACTAGGTGGTCGATCCTGTACGCTTCGGCACTGTTGATGGTTCCCATCTGGATGGCCGTCATGGGAGGCACCCCTGCCCGGATCGCAAGACGGACCAAGTGGTCTACATGCCCTTTCTCGACCAGATCCTTTGCTGTGACATCATCGGTGCAAAAGCTCACTCGCCTTGCCAGGGCGGAATTCACTTCGGTCACTGAGCGAATGTTCTCGGCAAGGAAATGCGTTACCGAGGACTCGCGGATGACCATGTGCATACCCTTGCGCAGTTTTTCGACCACTTCTTCGTGGTCATAGCTTTCGTGGTCCAGCCGAACGCCTGCACACAGGTACCCGTTCAA
>JAAZAT010000060.1 GCA_012514185.1 Spirochaetales bacterium
TATATACCGAGCTTTCTTGAGACCAGTGATAATGATGGGGCTGGCCATGGGTATTTTGTCAGACAGACTCAGTTGCATAATACCATCAGCAGGTTGGATCTTACTGTTTCTGATGGAGGCTTGTATGCAACAGAATCGCTTTGGCCGCAATCAAAGGCCTTTTACAAGGAAAGACCAATCTTTGATGTGTATGTTGTCTCAAATGTGACTTCGGATAGGATTGTTGAGTATCTATCCTGGGCTTTTGAGAATGGGTACGGTGCTGACGCATCGATAGGCAAAGGGGTTGTAGTTGTCCATCCCGATATCGAGGAAGTACCAGTTCCGTCACTTCTGGGAAAGCGGTGCATGGCATTAGGTCCTTTTATTGCCGATATTGACCATCCATTGCAGGACCTTTTGGCTGATATTTTCATTAGGAGGGGGAAAATCGGAGGCGCTTTTGCATCTTCGGTGGATCCATACAAGAAAACAGTGGTTCTCTACAATGAAGGCGCCACTTTCATAAATACTACTGATGGCTGTGTTGTCGGAAACGTTCTAGTTCATATGCACACCGATGAGCGTATCTGCCAATCGGGATTCTGTCCTATCATTCCATTGCCCATGGGAGGTGCAGTATGAAGAAGCACTATGAGATTACCCTCAAACCGTTGACCGGCATCCATATAGGGACAGGGGAAAGTCTGACTGCCATGGATTATTTCGTCAAACCGGTCAATCGGATTCCTCGGTATGTCGCCTATTCCCAAGACTCCATCCTGCAACGGGTAATCGGTGATCCCATTCAGGCACAAGCATATGACCGTGCTTGCAATGATTCCTCTTTGATTGATCTGTTCAAGTTTTTTGAATCAAATTTCAGTATCAGCCAGGATTTGTCATATCTTTGTGAGGTAACAGACTCTTTTGCACAAGAATATAGCAAGAAACAGAAAGGGAGTCCTTTGGATGGTACCTGTGAGGTCTTTTCGATGTACAGGCCGGCAGGAAAGAAATCTCCGGTTATCCCAGGAAGTTCCTTCAAGGGGGCTCTCAGGACAGCCTTGTTGAATCAGATAATGCATGATTGGGATGAACGAACGTTCTATGGGCCTGAGTATGCCCGACTGAAGGAAGCAAAGGAACGATTCAATTTTCGTGATGCGGCAGCTATTGAGAAACAGCTTCAGAAAAAAGCCTTTGGTGATAATCCAAAAAATGATCTATTCAGAACCATCCTTTTCGGAGATGCCTCTTTCCCTGCCAAGGATACCCAAATTGTCGGAAAGGTTGAGAATATTGCAAGAAACCAAAACGGAGCTATCGAGATCAAGGGTATTCCTATTTATGCAGAGGTGTTGAAGGGCAGTCTGATGGACTCTGCAGCAGAGGGCATTTGTCATACCATCGTCGATGTTGATATGCAGATGATAAAATTTCCGGGCAATCGTTACGGATCAATGCAAGCATTGGTAAGTGCTTGTCACTATTCCTTTAAGCGCGAATTTGTACGAGAAGCCGAGAAATTCTATGACGGTAGCTCAGACCGTCGTCTGGAACTCTACCAACAGCTTAAGAAAATCGTGATGAATCTGGGTGATTCTAAAGATACGTTCTTGGTGAGGGTTGGTCGTTGGAGCCAAGCTGAGTTTGTTACTTGCGAACCAATTTTCCGAATGCCAAAGGTACCTAAAGACCATGGATATGGAAATACTCGTATGGTATTCGACTTCAA
>JAAZAT010000094.1 GCA_012514185.1 Spirochaetales bacterium
ATTGCGAAAACAACGGTGAATGCAATAAGAGCGGCAGCTATGAATATCACCTTTGCAAGCCATATTCCCGCTGGAAGGATGTCAAAGTCATACTGCTTCTGCTTGTTTCGCTTTTTCACCTCGCCGAACACAATCAACGCAACAATGACCACCCCGATCAACAACGTGAAAAGATGCAATTGCGTGGTCCCTATAGTCAGGCCTCCGAGCGGATCGGGAATGTATCCGGATGATATCAACTGGAATTCCTTGGGGAACGGGGCTTTGGTCTGTCCTTTCATGATTACCTGCCCCAAGCCGCGGAACACAAGCATGCCGGCCAAGGTGGCGATAAACGGCGGGACATTCACAAATGCAATCCAGAACCCCTGCCACATGCCGATCAGGGCACCGACAAGAAGGGCAAGCAACATCGCCATGTACGGATTCCACTGCAGGTCCACCATCATGACGCCGCACAGCGCGCCGATGAAACAGACGATGGAACCTACAGAAAGGTCGACGTTTCCTGTCAGGGTGCACAACAACATACCGACGGCAAGAATCAAAACATAACTGTTCTGAAGCACCAGGTTCGTCAGATTAACCGGTCTGAAAAAGATACCGTCCGTCAAGAATCCAAATGCGATCATCGCCACAGCCAAGGCGATGACCATCATGTATTGCCTTACATTCTTTTTCAAAATTGCAATCAAAACACTCATCCCACACTCCTTATCGTATACCGGATTTACCGTCACACCATCGCCAAGCAATCAGGGTTCCCTAATTGTTCAGGATATTTCGCATGATCTCTTCCTGAGTCGCAGTTTGGCCCGACAACTCAGCGGTAATCTTGCCTTCGCTCATCACATATATCCTGTCACACATTCCGATGATCTCCGGCATTTCACTGGAAATCAACAAGCAAGCCATCCCTTGAGCAGCAAGAGAGTTGATGATTGTATAAATCTCATGCTTTGCTCCGACATCGATGCCGCGTGTGGGTTCATCAAGGAGAAGAACCCTTGGATCGGAGAACAACCACTTTGAGAGCACAACCTTTTGTTGGTTACCTCCCGAGAGGTTTCCCGCCATCTGAAGAATAGTCGGTGTTTTCGTATTGAGGCGTTTGCAGAAATGTTCTGCCGCGACATTCTCTTCATGCTCGTTGATCACCGACATATTGGAGATTTTCTTCAACTTGGCAATCGTCGTATTTTCCTTGATGTTCTGAATCATCACCAGGCCGAGTTCCTTTCGGTCCTCAGGCACATAGGCAACACCTTGTTCGATTGCCTTGGGTATCGTACTGATATCGACTTCCGTGCCCCCGATGAACGTTTTGCCGGTGATAGCATCCCCATAAGCCTGGCCGAACACGCTCATGGCAAGTTCGGTGCGCCCGGCACCGACCAGGCCGGCCAAGCCGACGACCTCTCCGGCTCGAACATTGATGTTCACCCCATCAAGTTTCTTTCGCTCCGGATTATCGGGATTCTGAACGGTCCAATCCTTGATCTCGAACAGGATGTCTCCGATGGGATTGTTTCGCTTGGGGAACATCTCGGTAATTTCCCGACCCACCATCCCTTTGATTATCCTGTCCTCACCGATGGAAACAGATCCTTGCTTGGATCTATCGACATCCAGCGTCTCAATCGTTTTGCCGTCCCTCAGGATCGTAATGGAATCGGCAACGGCTGCAACTTCGTTGAGCTTGTGGGAAATCAAGACCGAAGAGATATTGCTCTTGTCCCGGAGTTCCTTGAGGATCTCAAGCAGATGCTTGCTGTCCTTCTCATTGAGTGCGGAAGTGGGCTCGTCAAGAATCAGCAATTTGGCATGCTTGGCCAAGGCCTTGGCGATCTCAACCATCTGCTTCTTGCCCACACCCAGCCTGTTCACGGGAAGATTGGGGTTCTCATGCAGCCCGACACGCTGCATGTATTTCATCGCATCTTCACGGGTCTTGTCCCAGTTGATGACATTGAACCGTGCCCTTTCATCACCGATGAACATGTTCTCTGCAATGGAGAGATAGGGACTTAACGCCAACTCCTGATGAATGATGACGATTCCAGCCTGCTCGCTCTGCCGTATGCTGGAGAATGTGCAACGCTTGCCCTCGAAGAAAATGTCCCCCTCATAGGTGCCATACGGATATACACCCGACAGGACTTTCATCAGCGTAGATTTTCCAGCGCCGTTTTCTCCAACCAAGGCATGTATTTCACGCTCTTTGACATCAAAACTGACATCATCAAGCGCCCTCACGCCTGGAAAAGTCTTGGTGATATGCTTCATCGACAGCAAAATAGAATTGTTAGGCATTCAGGTCCCCCGCTAGACAGACCGGAACCCGATTCCAATTCAGCCGCAGGCGGATGGCACCGGGTTCGCGATCATGCGATACAGTTCCGGCTTCAAGAAAGAAGCCGGATACATACTCTTACAGGCCAACTTCAGCAGCAGTGTGGTAGCCGGTATCGACTACTTCAGCCTTCAGGTTGTCCTTTGTGACGATGACAGACTTCAACAGAACGGAGGGAACGATATACGGCTTGCCGTTCTTGATGGAGTCGTTGTTGTAACTGGTGGTATCCAGTCCCTGGGGAACCTGTCCGCGCATGATGGTATCCACGAGCTCGACCGTGGCCTGACCAAGCACACGGGTATCCTTCAGGACGGTTGCATACTGCTCACCTGCGAGAATCGATTTGCAGGAAGCGACGATGCAGTCCTGTCCACCGACGACCGGAAGCGGCTTGCCGGCAGTGCCGTATCCAACGGCCTTGCAGGCTTCAAGCGTTGAAAGACTGATCGGATCGTAGGGAGAGAGAATTCCATCGAGTGTCTGGTTGGTGTAATAGGCCGAGAGGAGGTTTTCCATTCTGGCCATTGCCAATTCATTGCTCCAGCGCAGCGTACCAACGGTATCCATGCCCTTCTGGCCTGAACCAATCTTGAGCGTGCCATTGTCGAAATAGGGCTTGAGCCTGTCCATGGCGCCGTCATAGAACTTATACGCGTTGTTGTCGTCGGGAGATCCTCCGAAGAGCTCGATCAAAAGCGGCTTCTTCTTGGGATTGTCGAGGTTCATGCCCTTGATAAGGATGTCACCCATCTGCTGGCCGACGGCGTAGTTGTCGAACGACAGATAGTAGTCTACGTTCGGGGACTTCATGATCAAGCGGTCATACGCGATTACCGGAATCTTGGCTTCTGCGGCTTTTGCCAGGACATCACTCAAAGCCACTCCGTCAATTGAAGCGATTACGAGTACTTTTGCATCCTTGGTAATCAAGTCTTCAATCTGACGAACCTGGGTGGGAATATCGTCGTCCGAGAACTGCAGGTCAACTTTGTAACCAAGTTTTTCCAAACCGGACTTTACCGCCGCTCCGTCCTTGTTCCAGCGCTCCTCGGACCTGGTCGGCATGACAACGCCGATCATCCCTTTCGAGGACGAACTCTCTGCAGCGCCTGCAGCGAAAACCATGGTCATTGCGTATAACAGGACCATTCCCACTACTAGCAACTTTTTCATACACAGCCTCCTTTAAGCTTCATGCGTTATCGTTAACGCACTCATGAAAACAAATCCATCCAAAAGATGTCTAAGTAACTCTATCATCGGTAAAATGAGCCGTCAAGCTTTTTTATAAGGGTATCTGGCTGAGGTTTCTACGAGACGTATGGATGAATAGGTGCGGTAACGTTACTTCTCTACATTGCATGCTTCAGCAAAAACATGCATCAGACAAAGCAAAAAAAATTGGGGCCGAAGCCCCATTGGTTGTCCACATCACTAAGATAGCATTGCGTTCTGACGCCATCGGATATCCTCGAGGACGAGATAGCAGTTCTTGTCAAACAATCGTGCTGTCTGCAGTACTTTCTTGGCATCCCTGCGACGTACTTGCACAAACAGAAGAACGACCTGGCCGTCCCGACCCCGTCCTTCGAACTCAGTTACGCGAAAACCAGCCTCCCTGAGCGCACAGGCAACTTCCTTCCCCTTGTTGGAAAATATTTTTACCACCTGATCACCGATCTTCAGCAGGCCCTCAATGGTCATGCCGACAAAGGTTCCGGTTGCAAACCCGAGGGCGAAAGCCAATGCCGTAATAGGTTCGGACAGGTCGCTGAGCACTTTGGAAACCGCAAACACCCAAACCAAGGATTCGAGAAATGCAATGCAAAACGTAATAAGGCGCTTTCCCCGTACTATCATTGCATGACGGATGGTACCAAGGGAAACATCAACCACCCTGGCCGTAAAAATGACCAAGGCTAAAGCAAGGGATTCACTGGTAAACATAAGCCTACCCTCAATATGGAATGGAAATGGAACTGCTGTCCGCTCCCATACCATACGATAGAAACCAGAAAGAAGCAATGCTAATTCATGTGCTAATGTACCATACCTTTTTAGGAATGTTTTAGATAGTATTTAAATATGTATTTTTTATACCGAAAATCCGCAACCCTCCCTGTAAAGGGGGGTTGCTCCAGGTATCTATCCGGCTTATTCGAACAATGCGTGATACAGGCACTTCACTGCATCCTGAGCCTGAGCAGCATTCACTCCCAGTAAAATGGATGTATCAGAGGAGCCGTAATTGTAGAAGTTGAGCTTGATTTTGGCATCAGCCAGGGCTGTGGTGCTCTTCGCAATCAAATCGGTCTCCTGCATGACGCCTGCACCTACAATCCCAACCACAGCATGACCGTGGTCGACTTCGATGGAATCGAGG
>JAAZAT010000286.1 GCA_012514185.1 Spirochaetales bacterium
CGGTTGAGAATCGTCCGCTTGAGAACGGGCGACTTTGGATGAGCAGTTTCTGCTCCTCGATATTGGTTTTCACCCCTTCGATGACGACTTCATCCAGGGCGCGCAGCATGACAGAGAGGCCCATCTCGCGGGTCGGGGTGTGGACGATGATTTTTGCCATCAAAGAGTCGTAGTACGGACTGAGAACCGACCCGGCTTGCAGGTAGGTGTCGACCCGGACATGGGGACCTGAAGGCATGACGAAGCTCTTGATGTAACCGGCGCTCAGGCCGTTGATCCTGCATTCAAGGCTATAGCCCTTGCACCGGACATCAGATTGGCAGTACGGCAGGGTTTTTCCTTGGGCGATTGCAATCTGGGCGTGGACAAGATCGATGCCCGAGACCAGTTCACTGACCGGGTGCTCGACCTGCAGCCTTGCATTTACTTCCATGAAGTAGTACGAGTCCCCGTCAAGCAAAAACTCGACAGTTCCGGCACCACGATAGCCTAATTCCTGGAACAGGCGCACGGCATCATTGCACATTGCATTTCTCAAGCTATCGCTCAGTACAGGTGATGGACTCTCTTCCAAGAGCTTCTGATGGTTTTTCTGCACCGAGCAGTCACGCTCCCCGAGATGTACAACCGTACCCTGACCATCACTGAGCAGCTGAACCTCGAGGTGTCTGGGCTGCTCCAGGTAGCGCTCCATATGTACCGAATCATCGCCGAAGAAGAGCAGAGCCTCCTTCTTGGCAAGGGCGAGATTGGAGGCAAGTTCGGACTCTTTGCGCACGATGCGCATTCCCCTGCCCCCGCCTCCGGCAGCAGCCTTGAGAATGATTGGATACCCGACTTGAGCGGCTGTCAGCTTTGCATCCTCCAGGTCGATGATTGCTTCCTTGCTTCCCGGAGTGATGGGAAGCCCTGCTTCCAAGGCAGCCTTGCGGGCCGCAACCTTGTTGCCCAAGAGGGCGATGGTCTCGCTTTTAGGGCCGATGAAGATCAGGCCGGCATCCTCCACAGCCTTGGCGAAAGCAGCGTTCTCACTGAGAAAGCCGACTCCGGGATGGACGGCATCGCAGCGGGTGAGGCAGGCGGCCATGATGATGTTTTTGCTCTTGAGATAGCTCTCCTTGGTTTCGGGTCCGCCGATGCAGACCGCCTGATCGGCCATTTGTACAGCCAGCGTATCCTTGTCGGCGGTCGAATACGCGACCACCGAGCGGATGCCCAAATCCTTGCAGGCTCGAACCACCCGCACGGCGATCTCGCCCCGGTTGGCGATCAGAATCGATGCAATCATACGCGCTTTACCTTGAAGAGCGGCTGACCGAATTCGACCATCTGTTCGGGGTCGGCCAGGATTTCCACAATCTCACAGGCAAAATCGGCTTCCAGCTGGTTCATCAGCTTCATCGCCTCGATGGTGCAGAGTACCGAACCTGGTTCCACCGTGCTTCCAACCCGTACATACGGTGGGGCATCGGGGGCGGGAGTAAGATAAAACGTCCCTACGATGGGACTGGTGATCACTTCACACGCCGGCTTTGTTTCAACGGGTGCACTCTTTACGATTTCAGGTTTAGGAGCAGGCCCAACAAACTCAGTGCTTGCTGTGTTCCGCTTGAGTTTGAGGCTGTAGCTTGAGCTGGAAAGTTCCAGCTCGGAAAGCGAGCTGTTCTCAAACATGGTAATGATCTGCTGGAGATCCGGGTTGTCGATGATATTCATGATTGTTCCTCATTACAAATGGGGATTGGGATGCACAATGGCTGCATCCAACCTGTTTTAATAATAACGGTACGGTTGTTTAGTGTCAATATTGACAAATATTTCTATTTTGTAATAATTATAAGCCTATGCTATGCAACCAAGGAGGGAGAGCTTGAAGCCTCCACTATCAATACAGATCACCGCCCTCGGCTCCTACAGCCCGACAAGAGTGGTCACCAACGACGAACTTTCCCACAAGGTCAATACCAGTGATGAGTGGATCAAGAGCCACACCGGCATCGCTGTGCGCCATCTTGCCTCAGAGCAGGAGACTACTGCCGACCTGGCAACCAAGGCGGTTGAGCGATTGCTTGCAAACCATGGCAGAACCGCAGCTGAAATCGATGGCATCGTGGTCGCAACAGCAACCCCCGACTATCCCGGGTTCCCATCGACAGCCTGCCTGCTTGCCCAACGGCTTGGCATCAAGGGGCCTGCACTGGACATCAGCGCAGGGTGTACGGGCTTCATCTACGCTCTGGAAGTCGGCAGGGCCATGATCACCACCGGTACCATGAGAAATGCATTGGTGGTGGGATCGGAAACCCTCTCTACGGTCGTAGACTGGGATGACCGCAATACCTGCGTTCTCTTTGGAGACGGAGCCGGCTGTGTGCTGCTTGAAAGCAAACAAGAACTAGAAGGCATCGTCGATACCTACCTGAAGGCGGAAGCTGCAGGAGCTGAGGCCTTGGTCATCGATCCCGACAGCCGCACGATCAAGATGGATGGCCGCTCGGTCTACTCGTTTGCAGTCCGCTCGATCGGCCAGACCATCGAAACCCTGCTGAAGAGAAACAACCTGAACTTTGAGGATATCGCCTGGATCGTCCCGCACCAGGCGAACCAACGCATCATCGCAGCGTGCGCAAAGCGGCTGGGCATCGATGTACAGAAGTTTTATCTGAACATCGAACAGTATGCGAACACCTCGGCAGCCTCGATTCCCCTCGCCCTTGCAGAGATGCAGGAGAAAGGCCTGCTCAAAGAGGGAGACAGGCTGCTGCTCGTCGGCTTCGGTGCAGGACTCACCTATGGAGGAACACTACTGACATGGCACCAATACTAGCACTCTACCCCGGCCAAGGCTCACAGAAGCAAGGGATGGCCATCGACTTGTACCATGCAAGCCATGCGGTGCGGGTTCTCTTTGAACTAGCCGGCGACATTGTCGGGCGAAATCTCTACACCCTCCTCTCGGAAGGTTCGGAGGAGGAGCTCACAGCCCATGCACAGACTGCCATCACCCTGGCCAGCCGATCGGCAAACATCCGGCTCAAGGAACTGGGCGGCGAGATCGAAGAGCACAGCGGCTTCAGCCTGGGCGAGCTCGCAGCCTATGCAAGTGCCGGAATTTTTGACGATGCAACTCTGTTTGCCATCGTACAGAGAAGAACCGCTTTGATGGACGAAATGTCAAGAAAGGCACGCCATATGCTTGGCGAACTGGGCATGGCGGCCGTCATCGGCCTCGATTACGAGGCAGTAACGCAGTTGCTGGAAGTACTCAACCTACAAGGCCTCTATGCCGCCAATGACAACGCACCCAACCAAGTCGTGATCTCTGGTCTGAGTGATAGCATCGCCCGGGCAAAGTCGATTTTCTTGGAGAAAGGTGCCAAGCGGTTCATCCCCCTGAAGGTTTCGGGACCCTTCCACACCCCCTTCATGGAGGAGGCAACCAAGCCGTTCAGGACATTCCTCGACAGCTGTGTCATGAACGATCCCAGAGGCTTGGTCATTTCCAGCGTCGATGGCAAGCCCATCACGAATGTCAGCGAAGCGTGCGAACACCTCAGCCAACAGCTGGCCAGGCCGGTTCGCTGGACAGCTGTCATGCAGCGCATCAAGACAACATGGGATGCAGATATAGCGGAAGTCGGATTCGGCACGGTCCTGGGCGGGCTGTGCAAAAACAATGGAATACAGTCATCCTGCCTCAG
>JAAZAT010000116.1 GCA_012514185.1 Spirochaetales bacterium
CCAATGCGGGGTTTCTTGGGCTTCCGATAGCAGGAGAGCTGTTTGGGGCAACCGGCTTGATGTATGCCTCCATCTACCTCATTCCCCAACGGATAGTGATGTGGACCGCGGGGCTGGCGATTTTCAGCCCGGCTGCCGCCAGCAGGAAGCAAGCTGCAAGGAAGGTCATCCTGCATCCATGCATGGTAGCCGTCTATGTCGGGCTGTTTTTGATGGTCACCCGCCTTCCGATTCCCTCCTTCGCCCGGATGACCCTCTCCAGTCTGGGTGAATGCACAACTGCGCTTTCGATGCTGCTCATCGGTTCATTGTTCGGGGAGATGAAGCGAGAGCACCTGCACATCGATAGGAATCTTGTGCAGTTTTCCTTCCTCCGTTTGGTCTTTATTCCCTTGGTTTCCCTTCTGGTTGGAAAGCTGTTGGGCATCGACAGGCTGCTCATTGGAGTGGGGGTTATTCTTGCCGCAATGCCCGGCGGTTCTTCTACCGTCATCCTGGCTTCCAAGTATGGAAGGGATACCACGTATGCCTCCAAGCTGGTGATCATCAGCACGATGCTCTCCCTTGTTTCCATTCCTTTCTGGGGGATGATTCTGTAATCTCAGAGTATTTGTTTTTTACTTTGGAAAATCAAATGATATTATAAAAAAATCCCTTGATTTGGAACGTTTCCTTGTCACTTTTTTCCTGTGTTTTTGTAATGATTTTATTGATTATGAGAGATGGAATTGCATAAAATACTATAAATAAATAATTTATCCATACTTTATACAAATCTGAGTTCGTTGGGACATACAACGAAAGATAGCGATATTCTTTCATCGATTAATTGAAAATATATGGATTTCATTATAAAAAATCAAAAGGATTTTGATAAGATGTATTTTTTCGTTGACAGATGCAAAAACCAAGCGTACGCTATCAATACTGGGTTGGCTGTACAAGCAGCCGGGTACTTGGATATGGACCTGCGTGCAGGTGTATGACATATCGCCGCCTCCTTTGGGGGTGGTCAAGATTCAGAAGGAGAACATTTCATGAAAAAACTGTTGATTCTCTCTCTTTGTTTGATGATTGCAGGAGGCATGCTGTTTGCAGCCGGAACAACCGAAGCAGCAGCTCCCACCTTCAAAGGCCAGAATGTCCGTGTTGTTATTGGATCAACCGCCACCAGTGGTGATTCGTATCTGATCGCCGAGACGGTGAGCCGCTACCTGGCCAAGGAGCTTGGTGCGAACCTGAAAGTCGACGCCGTCGGTGCTGCAAAGGCCCTCGATGCCATGCAGACCTCCAAAGCGGATGGTGCAACCATCATGATGTTCCACGACATGACGTACCTGGGCATCTCCTTTGGTGCCTATGATAAGATGTACAGCCTCGAGAACATGACCGTCGGTCCCCGCATCGCACAGAACCCCGGTTCAGCCTGGGGCGCCAAAGCCGATGCTCCGTACAAGGATATGGCAGACATTCCTGTGTACCTGCAGAAGAACCCCGGTGCAATCGTGCGCATGGCTTGTGAAGCCGGCGGCGTTTCCCACATTGGTTTCATCGTATACTACCAGTGGGTTGTCGACACCTACGGCAAGGCGATTGCAGACCGCATCAAGGTCGTAATCGGCGGCTCCACCGGTGACAAGCTGCAGATGCTCTGGGACGGCAATGCCGACGTCATTTTCGCCGACTA
>JAAZAT010000118.1 GCA_012514185.1 Spirochaetales bacterium
CGAAGCGCCATCCGATGGAGATGAAACTGACCACAGCCTGCGACGAGCAGGGTCGTATTACTGCAATGCGGGCGATCATAGATGCCAATACCGGGGCCTATGCTTCACTTGGAGGCCCGGTGCTCCAACGGGCGTGCACCCATGCCTCGGGTCCCTATAACTTCCAGAATTTCGAGGTCTATGGCAGGGCGATTTATACGAACTTGGTTCCCGCCGGGGCTTTCCGTGGCTTCGGTGTCACGCAAAGCTGTTTTGCCGTGGAAGCCAATCTCAACCTGCTTGCCGATGAACTGGGCATGGATTACTACGAAATTCGTCGTCTTAATGCCTTAAAACCCGGCGACACCATGCCAAACGGCCAAATCGCAGGAGAGGACACCGGTATCATCGAGTGTCTGGAAGCAGTAAAAGATGCTTATTACTCCTCTCCAAGGGCCGGTATTGCCTGCGGCTTCAAGAACAGCGGCCTCGGTGTGGGTTTCCCCGATACCGGACGGTGCATACTGAGTGTGGAACAGGGAAAAGTACACATCCGTACCAGTGCGGCTTGCATGGGCCAGGGGGTGGCAACTGTCTGCATGCAAATGCTTGGTCAGACCTGTTCACTCAGAGCCGACCAAATTGTCGTTGAGGACCCTGACACCCGCCGAACCCCCGATTCTGGCACCAGTACGGCAAGCCGCCAGTCGGTGTTCACCGGAGAGGCCGTCAAGCGAGCGGCCCTCAAGCTCAAGGAAGCTTTAGAGACCAACTCTCTCTTGGATTTGGAAGGACAGGCTTTCGGCGGGGAGTATACATCCATCACCGACCCCATCAATTCCAAGAAAGAGCATCCGGTCAGCCATGTTGCCTACAGCTACTCCGCCCAGGTTGTGATACTCGACGAACAAGGAAAGCTTGAAAAAGTGGTTGCTGCCTGCGATGTAGGGCAGGTGGTGAACCACCAAGCCCTCACCGGCCAAGTGGAGGGAGGCGTGGTTATGGGCCTGGGGTTCGGCCTTACCGAGGACTTCCCGATCAAGGATGGACAGCTGGACGTACGGTATGGAACCCTCGGGCTTCTTCGTTCGACCGATGTTCCCCCCCTTGAGGTGAGACTGGTTGAGGGTCCTGGCAAACACGCCGTTGCCTATGGAGTAAAGGGAGTTGGAGAGTTGACCACCATTCCCACTGCTCCGGCGTGTCAGAATGCTTATTATCGCTATGACGGCAAATTCCGCACCTCGTTGCCGCTGGAAGATACGGCATATAGAAAGAAAAAGCAATGAACCGATCGGACAGCACCAGACTCTTCAACTCCATCGCTCCCGTCTACGGTCTGTTCTTCTCCTATCAAAAACGACGGTATGCAAAAACACTTGATGCCATGCAGTCATATCTCAAGCATGAGACAGTCCTCGACATAGGCTGTGGAACCGGAGCCTTGTGCAGTGCTCTCAGCGAGCGGGGCTTGTCCGTTACCGGTGTCGATCCTGCCGAAGAGATGCTTGCCATCGCAAGACGGAAGAATACAGACAAAGCCATCACCTTTATCCAGGCCGATGCAACTACAACCCTGCCATTTGCAGACAAGGAGTTCGATCTTGTTCTTGCAAGCTATGTCGCCCACGGCATGCAAGAAGAAATGAGAAAGAGCCTCTATCGGCAAATGAGCCGGCTGGCAAAACACTATGTCATCATCCACGACTACAATGCAAACCGCTCTGCCCTCACTTCCCTGATCGAGTATCTGGAGGGCGGCGACTACTTTCACTTCATCAAGCATGCACAGAAGGAGTTACAGGAGTGTGTAACAGAACTCCAGCACTGCTTTTCAAAGGTCGATGTAGTGCAGGTCGGCAAACGGGCCAATTGGTATATTTGTGTGCCTAAGTCCTGAGTGGATTACTGCACCACGATATTGGTGTCCAACGGGGTGATGTGTACCGAAATCGTATCTGAATAGAGTCCACTCACCTTGTTCTGTGCATCGGACAGGGAGATGCCACCGACAGAGAGCTCCTTGAGGTTGGAGCTTCCGTAGGAAAGATTGTTCCATACAACCGGAACCCCTTTCACCACTGTTTCTGTCCCCAGATAAAGATCAAAAGGGATGTAAGCCTCGGTATCCTCATGTTTCATGGCAAACGAAGGAAAATTGCTGCCTCGCAGGTCGTTGAACACCAAGCTGACGCCGTAGGAGTTGGTACTTTCGTACCCGGATAGAGTAAATCGTGCTGTTGCTATGGCCAATCTTGAAGCGTCCACCAGTTGCAGAAGATCGAATCGGCCCGAGGGGAAGGTCTCTTCTATCGAGAGGTTTGCATAGATGCGCCTATCAGATCCAACACCATTGATGAAGTATGAGGAATCCTTATTGTAATTGACCGAATAGAACGGGACAGGGTTGGTTATTGAGCCGATCGGGACAACCTCATCATAATATATATACTCCCACTGATTTTTCGGCACCCGTCTTCTGCTGATAACTTGGAAGTCTCCTACATTATGACCTCCGACGCCTTGAAACTGGAAGCCTACCCCTTCGGCTTGCCGGGCGTTCTGGATATTCCTGATTCCCAAATAAAAGTCCACATGTACAGGCAGATCGGAAATCCCCAACAGGGTCGTGGGTGATACGAACTCATCTTTGCCGCTGCTCCAATTGATTGGCTGGACTACTGCAGGTTGTGAACCGCGGGTGATCTTTGCAACCACTTGGGCCCCGAATTGCTTCTGCCAATTGATGGTTTCGGTACTGATCAATGTATACTCGTTT
Source organism: Spirochaetales bacterium (assembly GCA_012514185.1). Classification (GTDB taxonomy): domain Bacteria; phylum Spirochaetota; class Spirochaetia; order Sphaerochaetales; family Sphaerochaetaceae; genus Sphaerochaeta. The sequence goes on from JAAZAT010000118.1 coordinate 2,759, forward strand.
CCATTGTTCCATTTTCCGGAACGCTGCAACCGGAGCCCGTACATTTCATGATCATTGCTTGGCCTTTCGATATGCAAGGTGCCGATTTTGCATGCAACCGGATACCCGGCCGACTGGATGCCGAAGGTCGTTGCATCACAGATGGTGGTATCGGATGATTCCTCGTAGTACGCAGTCAAGTCCGCCGTAGGATTGTAGGCGTACAAGGGAGTCAACAGGAACATCAGTACCAACAAACAAGAGGAACTGATATGTCTTCCGACAAGGCTTGGTAGTCTCACGGAACCAATATTACCTCCATTCGTCCAAGTTACAAGTTTTTTCTGCATGTTTGTTATTAATTTCTTCCTGTAGGCAGAACGTATCGGCCCTATCTTGCTTATTTTCTCCCTTGCAAACCTCGCAGCATTGTGCATCAATTGAGAGGAACAGTTTTAGTTCTTGCTCCATACTCCGATGTGAGGTCAGACGAAATGCAATGGATTGAACGTTTGAATGAGGCACTGCTCTACATTGAAGACAACCTGGAAGGAACGATTTCCTATGAGAAAGCGGGACGGTTGGCTAACTGCTCAACCTACCACTTCCAGAGGATGTTCTCCTATGTGGCAGGATTTCCGCTGGGAGAGTACATCCGCCGCAGAAGGCTCACCAAGGCAGCCCTTGCCCTACAACAGGGCCAGAAAGTCTTGGATGTCGCCCTTCTGTATGGATACGACTCACCCACCTCCTTCACCCGTGCGTTCCAAGCCCTCCATGGCTTGGCACCCTCTCAGGCGAAGAAGGAAGGAACACCATTGAAAGCGTTTCCCAAGATCAGCTTCAGTCTGACCATCAAAGGAGAACAAGAAATGGAGTATCGAATCGAGAGGAAAGAGGCTTTCCGGGTAGTGGGTGCAACACTGAAGCTGGAAAAGGATATGGAGCAGAATATGAGGGAGGTCCCCAAATTCTGGGCCAAGAAGGCACAGGACGGCACCATTGCCAGACTCTGTTCCTATCTGAAACCCGGTCAGGGCCTGCTCGGGCTGTGCACCAATAGCGATGAGAAGGAGTACTGGGTCTACACCATCGGCGTAGCGATGGAGGAAGGAACTCCCGAAGGTCTTGAGATCCAGATGGTGGATGCTGCCTTGTGGGCGGTCTTCCCCGGTCGCGGCCCTATGCCCCAGACGATCCAAGAGGTCGAGCGACGGATCATCACCGACTGGCTGCCCTCAAGCGGATATGAGTTTGGAACCGGCGTGGATATGGAAGTCTACCTCGACAACGATCCAAACAATCAGAGCTTTGAGGTCTGGATGCCGATTAAGAAGAGCTGAAAACAGCAAGTCACAGGAGCCTGTTCATACATTCATGCTGTGTGCAGGCTTCATTAATTTGGTATTTCCTACACTTCCACTCTTCCATTGAAAGCCCACTATGCTATGCTACCTCTATGTTATTAACCAATACCCGCTACCTGGGAAGCGACTTCGAACTCCATCGGGCAGATATCCGAATCGAGGGCTCACTGATTGTCGCCATTGAGAAAAAACTCAAGCACTTTGCAGACGAAGAAGTCATCGACTGTTCTTCCCATCTCCTCTACCCCGCCCTTGCCGACTGCCATACCCATACACCGGATACGCTCTTTCGCGGGCTGTTCAGTGACAAACCACTTCACGCCTGGTGCGACGACACCGCCCAAGGCAGGCTGCAGCAACAGCTTTTCGACTATACCGATGAAGCGGTTTCCTCTGCTGACTTCCGCACCCTTGTGCTCTATGCCTACCTGCAGTACCTCAAGGCAGGGGTTGCCTGCATCGTAGAGACAGGACAGGCTGATGAGAGCAGCAGTGCCTTGGAAGCATGTGCACAGGAAATAGGCATTAAGGCACTGGTTGATTGGTACGACCAAACACCGGATATGGAGCTTTCCACCTCAACCCTTGAGCGAGGCACCCATCTGCCCGAAGAGGAGGACCTTGACCAAGCAGGCCTAGAGGACGCGATTGATCGAGTAAGCCGAACCGGTTGGCCCTTGATGACCCACTGCCTGGAAACCGAATTCAGAAGAGCGGAATCCTTACGCAAGTTCGGCCTCTCAACCGTCGAATTGCTCTCCATGCACAACCTGCTCAATGGGAAGACCGTGCTCTTTCACTGTATTGAGACCTCCGAAAAAGACCGTGCCCTGCTTGCATCAAGCCAAGCCCTGCTCGTTCACTGCCCGATTTCAAATAGAATCTCCAGCGCCAATGAGATGGCACTC
>JAAZAT010000245.1 GCA_012514185.1 Spirochaetales bacterium
CTAAAGATACGCTTCTATGCACCTGAGGGCTCCCTCGATCCTGAGCTTTGCCCCAGCGTCCAACTCCTTGAAGGGTTTTCTGCATGGACCCGAGGGGATGCCCAAATAGCTCATGCAATACTTGACTGCAGGAAAAATCCCCTCTTTCACCATAGCCTCGATGAAGGTGTTGAGCAGATGTTGCTTCTGTTGGGCACCCCTGATATTGGATTGCAGGAAATCTTCTCGGATGGATGCAAAGAGGGAGGGACAGACATTGACTGTCGTCCCAATAGTGCTCTGAGCCCCGGCGGCGAGACTGTAGAGAAAAATCTCATCGAAACCGTTGAACAGGATCTTCTCAGGGAAGGCTTGGCTGAGTCGTTCGAGGTCGTAGAGGTTCATCGAGGTATGTTTCACCCCGATGATCTTCTTATGTTGCATGACACTACTATCCTTGGAAAAAGAGATTCCGGTGAACTGCGGAATGTTGTACACAATTACTCCCAGATCCACCGCATTCACCACATCAAGGTAGTAGCTCTCTACTTCTTCCTGCGAATAATGATAGTAAATTGGGGGAATGAGGGAGACTGCCTTTGCTCCAACCTCCTGTGCATGTATCGACAGCTGGATTGCCTCTCGAGTCCCCAGCGAACCGCTATGTACGTAGAAGGGCACCTTTTCCTCGCATACCTCACTGACAAGCGTGGCAACTTGCTTCCGCTCTTCCACACTCAAGAGCAAGCCTTCACCGGAAGACCCACAGCAGTAGAATCCTTCACTGCCGTGAGCAATTTCATACTGTACAAGGTCCTGAAGACTTTTTGCATCAATGCTTCGGTCCTCGCGCATCGGCGTGATGAGCGCCGATACTACCGCCGGGGTCGTTTCTACCATGCTGTCCATCCCCCGTCCACCACCAAGTTGGAACCGGTCATATACGTCGAAGCATCACTTGCAAGAAAGACAACCGCACCATTGAACTCATCGGCTTTGGCCATCCTGCCCATCGGCATGCGCGCATGGTAGTTCTTATGAAAGTGTTCGTCCTGGGTCTCACGCCACACCCCCGAAGGAGTGAGCGTATTGACCCGGATGCCCTGCTTGGCCCAGTAGGTTGCACAGTACCGCGTCAGGTTGTAGATGCCGCTCTTTGCAGCGCTGTAGGCTACCGGTTTGATGAAAGGAACGCCGGTCATCTCCTTTTTGTAGGCATAGATATCCTGCACCGGGCTGAGCATGCCGTAGATGGAACCCACATTAATGATCGATCCTCCCTTGCCTGCCTTGATCAGTCGTGCACCGAAAGCCTGAGTCATCAAGAAGGTTCCAACAAGGTTTGTTTCGACCACTTCGCGGAACACTTCCTCGGGGAAGGTTTCGAAGGGACCGGACACTTCAGGGGGAGCGCTGGGCTGGGTGTCGATACCGGCATTGTTGATCAATACATCACTGACGCCCCATTTCGCCTCAACCGCATCAAGTGCGTTGTTGATGGAATCCTTCTTGGTGATATCGGCAGTGACCAACAGCAAATTTGTGTGTTGGGCATACGCTTTGGTCAAGGCTTTCTCGGCCTTGAGAGCACTAGCCGTGCGTGAAAAGACAGCAACCTTCGCATCCCGGCGCAAAAACTCTTTCACAAATTCAGCACCGATCTGGCCGAGGCCGCCGGTTATAACTACTATTTTTCCTGAAACATCGAACAATGGGTCTTTCATGGTATTTCCTTATGTTTCTGATTTATGCGTGCAGCAACGTGGTGGGAAGCCACGTAACCACAGCGGGTATATACGTGCACATGAAGAGAACAATCACCAAAGGAATGATGAACGGCAGGATTGCCTTATACATCTTGTTGAGTGAAACTTTCGATACGTCACCGATGATGAAGAGACAGACACCAAACGGAGGGGTGACTTGTCCGATCATCAAGTTGAGAATCATGACCACTCCGAAGTGAACCAAATCAATCTGGAGTGCTTTTACGATGGGAAGCAGGACCGGCAGCATCAACGTAAGGATTGCACCCGGTTCCATAAACATACCCAAGACAAGCAATAGAACGTTTATCACCAAGAGAATGAGGTACGGATTATCGCTGATGCCAAGAATGAAACCAGCCATCTGCGCTGACACGCCCTCCTTGATCAAGACATAGCTGAACAACATGGAAGTTCCAATGATGAACAGCGTGTTCGCACTAGTAATGGCACTTTCAAGCAAGCATTGCTTGAAGGTTTTCCAGTCGAGGGTCCGATATACAAACAATGCAATGACCAATGCATACCCCACAGCAACACTGGAGGCTTCGGTCGGGGTGAACAAACCAAAAACAAAACCGCTGAGAATGATCAGGGGGGTGATGATAGACAATACGGAAGCAAAAAACTGCTGCACCAGCAAACGCAGGTTGAATGCAGTACGTTCGTACTTTCTTCTAACGGCAAATATATACACCAACACCATCAGGGCGACAGCCATCAATATGCCGGGAACCACGCCTCCCATGAACAGCTGTGATACACTGACCGAAGCCACCGATCCATAAATGATCAAGGGGATGGATGGCGGGAAAATGGGGCCGATGACCGAGGAGGCAGCAGTAATACCTGCTGAAAATTCCTCATCATAGCCATTTGAGGTCATTGCCTGCATCTCGATGGTGCCCAGACCTCCTGCATCGGCGGCTGCGCTGCCGCTCATGCCTGCAAAAATGAGGCTGGCAACCACGTTTGCGTGGCCCAAGCCTCCAGGGATCCAGCCGACCAATCGTTTGGCGAAGTCAAAGATTTTCTCCGTTATCTTGCCTGCATTCATCAAATTGCCTGCAAGAATGAAAAGAGGAATTGCTATGAGCAGAAAGGAATCTATACCGCTGACCATCTTTTGTCCGATGACCATCAACGGGTAACCAAGGTATAAGCAACCAAGAATTGCACTTGCACCGATGGAGATGCTGATAGGCACTCCAATCAACAAGAGTAGTACAAAACTTCCAAAAAACAGAATCATCGTCTCCTCTCCCCTCTTGCTTTCTCAACAAGGTCGTACAGTGATTTGATGCAAAGAAACCCTCCCGTGATTGCCATCGGGACATACTGCCAGAGTTTTGCAAAGGACGGCATGGAGGAGTAATATTCAGTGCTTACATAGGGATACAAACCCAGGAAAGCAATAACCATGATAACGCCCAGGACGGCAGCCACTACTTTATGGACAACCCAAAGGATGGTGTGCACTTTGCCCCTAGTTCTGACAAAGAACATATCAAGACTGATCATCCTGTTCTGGTCATACAGAACGATGACGCCCAAGAAAGCCATCCACAAGAACATGAAGCCCGCCAATTCTGTCATCCCGCGAAAGGATTTACCCAGGAGATTGCGCAGGACCAGCTCGTTGAGCATTAAAAGTACGATACCAGAGACCAGGCACATAAGCAGCGTCGAGACAAGACGGACAAAAAGATCGAGGAGTTTTTTCACTGCATGCATTGACTATTTTCCTATCAACCATTGACAGAAGGGCGGAACAGGCCGCCCTTCTGAAAATGATACCTTATTTTGCGAGAATTGCATCAACGATTGCCTGGTCATACCAAGCTTCTGATGCATATTGCTTGTAGTAGGAGGAGCCCCCGAGCTTGTTCTTGAAGCTCTGGATGTCCGGATTTTCAATAAACTGGACACCGGCCTTTTTCAGGGTCTCGGTAGCAGTCACGTTGTCTTCTTCAATGGTATCAAAGGAGTATTTTGCTGCTGCAATAGCCTGTTGCTTGAGAATCTTCTGCTGATCGGCGGAAAGCTTGTCCCAGGACTTCTGGTTCATTGCCATGGTGCAACCCATCCACATGTAGTTGATGAAGCTGTAGTGCTTGATATCGTCATAGGTGGCATTTGCAACCAAGTGGTAGGTAGCGTTGTCCTGAGCCTCGGCGGTTCCGTTGGCCAGGGCGATGGCAAGTTCATTGAGTGCAAGAGCAACAGGAGTTGAACCTAGGGCACTCCATACATCGAGATACATTTTGCTGGTCGGGACTCGGATCTTCAGGCCTTTTACATCTTCAACACTCTTGACAGGGCGGTTGGTGGTGGCGATGTGACGCATGCCGTTGTCGCCTTCAGATAGATAGACAAGTCCTGTCTTCGGAAGGTCAGCGAAAATCTGCTCACCGATATCGCTGTTTACGATCTCGTAGGCTTGTTGGGCTGAATCGAAGAGGAACGGCAGGTCAAGAATCTTTGCCTTGTCGTAGAAACTGGTAAAACCGCTGGTTCCGGCGAAAATGATGTCGATGGTTCCCATACGGGTCGACTGCAAAGCCTCCGCATCATTTCCCAGCTCTCCGCTGTGGTGGGCGGTAATCTTGATGGTCCCATTCGACGCAGCCTCGACCAACTCTTTATATTTGAGAATGGTTTTGGTGGGAACAGAGTTTACGTTTCCAGGTGAGTAGACTGTCAGCGTTACACTCTTTTCCTGGGAACTTTCTTCCTTGCCGCCTTGGGCAAAAGCCAGTGAGAGACCGAGCATGAGGACGGCCATAACGAGCAACATTCGTTTCATAATGAAAACCTCCAAAGTTTTGTAGGATGCCTGATTGTCAGACAATATAGGCCTTACGCTTGTGAGTCTAACATGAAATACTCGGTTGTCAACTGCAAATTTCTGTTTATTTTTTTGACTCTGTCACAATTCTATGCTAGTCTGTTGTCAGACAAACATCATGAAAGAAATAAAACGCATATCAGTCACCACCCAAGTCATCGACTCGATCCGCGAGTCCATTCTCCAAGGCACCTACCCGGTGGGAACAAAACTCCCCCCTGAGGTAAAACTTTGCGAAATGCTTTCGGTCAGCCGCTCCACCGTTCGCGAAGCCATGCGTTCGCTGCAGGCTGAAGGCTATGTCGAGTTGATCTCCGGCAAAGGAGCTTTTGTCAGGGACAACCAAGGACACGACTACGACGCAATCCGCTCGTGGTTCATCGAAGTCGCCCCCACCCTCAAGGACACCACCGAAGTGCGCGAAGCTCTGGAGACGTTGCAGGTCCGCATGGCCATCAAACGGGGCAGCGATGAGGAGCTTGATGTGCTGCAGCAGATCCACCGGCAGTTCATCGAAGAGAACAAGGTCAACAATGTAACCGCCTTGGCCGAACTGGATGAGCAGTTTCATACCCAGATTTGTCGCATGGCGCACAACCCGTTGCTCTTGAAAATCAATCAACTGATGGCAATGGAGCTCAAGCGATACCGACTTATGTCGATTTCGGTGAAGACAAGCTCGGACAACACCATCCGAGAGCATGAGTTGATCATCAAGGCTCTAGAAGATCGGGACAACCAAAAGGCTGCTGCATACATGCTGGCCCACCTGGGAAGCTCGCTAGCCGACATCAACAAGGTTCTCGAAGGCCAGAAGTAGAATCATTGTTGACATCCTTCCCATTTATAAGCATAGTCGGCTGTATGGGAACGGGAGAACCTGTCATGCACACAAAGAAACCATCCATCTATTCAGGGGACAAGGGAGTGAAAATCTTCTTGTCCACCATTTTGTTTTCGGGTCTTGCTTATGGATTTTATCGAGGCATCCAGGATAATTACCTGGCTGAAATTGTCAAGATTTCCGAGTTTGAACGCGGCATAGTCGAGTTCTTCCGAGAGCTTCCCGGCCTCATGCTCGTCTTCATCCTCGCCTGGATGTACCGGCTTTCTGAAGCCAAGGTGTTCAAGATCGGAACGGCGATCATGCTGTGCGGCGTGCTCGGCCTGTTGCTGCTCGGCTCAAGCAAAGTGGTTGTCATCCTCTTCATGGTGGTGTTCAGCACCGGGGAGCATATCGTCATGCCGATCAAGAGCTCGATGTCCCTCTCATTTGCCAAAAGCGACAAAGGTGGAGCCAGTCTGGGAGTAACATCGTCCATCAGCCACGGGGGAAACATCATAGGCTACATGCTGGTATCGCTGTTGTTTGTCATACTGGCGCGCCTTGGCTATCAACGTGACTCCCTTCTGGGCTTTCGCATAGTCTTTTTGGTTGCAGCCATCCTGCTCCTTCTCTCCACCATGATCGCCCTGACCATGAAAGACAAAGGAAAGCAGGTAAAGCGCTCTCGACTGTATTTCCATAAGAAATTCACCAAGTTTTATATGCTGGAAATCTTCTACGGGGCCCGCAAACAAATATTTTTGACGTTTGCTCCCTACGCCCTCATTCTCTTCTATGGAGCAGACACCTCGGTCATCGCCCTGCTGTTGGCCGTCTGCGCTGTATTCGGCATGCTGCTCAGCCCCGCAATAGGAATGCTGGTGGACAAGCTTGGGTACAAGATAATCATGGTGGCCGACACGCTAATTTTAGTTGTTGTCTGCTTTTTATACGGCTATGCCCACCGACTTTTCCCCATGCACATCGCCTTCATCGTGGTCTGCGTCAATTTTGTCCTGGACTCGATCATCAGCTTGGCAAGCATGGCGACCAACGTCTATGTACGTGATCTATCCTCCAGCCGAGAAGAGCTGACGGCAACCTTGACAACGGGAATCTCCGTCAACCATCTGATCAGCGTCATGATCGCCTTGCTTGGTGGATACATCTGGAAGACTTTGGGCATCGAGGTGCTGTTCACCCTTTCGGCCATACTGGGGGTGATCAACTCAATCTTTGCTGCAACCATCAAGAAACCGGAAGAGAGAATCCTCTATTGATCACATAGGAAGCGAGAAAAGCCAGGCAGAAATGCAGATAGCTTTTTGCAGCGAACTGCATATGAGCGGACTTGTGATCTGCATCGAGCCCCGCTTTTCGCACCCTGATCAGTGCTGTGCTGTACAACACGAGCGAAGGGACCAGGCAGAAGGCCAGAGTCAGGGGATGATAGCCCAGGATTACCAGAAAAAATGAGATGGCATAGGCACCCAGCCCCTCGACGGCGATGAGGCCAAAGGCCTTGTCGCTGCCCAAGAGGACGGCGAGCGTCTTGCGTCCGCTTGCCTTGTCCCCGACCAAATCACAACCGTTGTTCACCGATAGGATCATACCGATCATCAGCAAAAACGGCACCGTAACCACCACATGCTGCAAACTTGGAAAAACGCCCTGTACATACAAGGTGATGAGAAACAACATGGTTCCCAGGAAGAAACCGGCAAATAACTCACCCAAGGGAGTGCCTGAAATCGGATGGGGGCCGCCGGTGTAAAAGAATCCGACAAGCATGCACACCCCTCCGGCAAGAATCAGCGACCAGCTGGTCAGCCAAGCCAGGTAGAGACCCAACAAAGCTGCAATGCCGAAGAGAAGAAGCGAAACCAACAAAGCTGAGACGGGGCTTACATCCTCATGCACCAGGACCTTGTCCTGTTCCTTGGTGTAGAGTGCATTATCGACTCCTCTCCAGTAGTCAAAAAAGGTGTTGAAGCCTGTCGTTCCCATATCAACGAAGAGCGTCGCAAGACCCATGACCAAGGCATTGACGATTTTCACCGATCCGGTCTGTGAAAGTGCATAGATGCTTGCACAGAAGAAGGTTCCCATGCTGATGATCTTGGTGCGCATCTCAACAATGTGGAAGAATTGGGCTGCTTTCATGCCGGTATAGTAACGATTTGTTCGCTGTTTTACTACAGCAATTCCTTTTTTGCTTGATTTCACCATAATCTTACCGGTATTCTTGGTATTGCATATTGATGCAAACTCTATGCATCTCTATAATCAAGATTTTAAGAAACGCAGGAAGGTGCAGGACTTTCTTCCTTGCAGTCATACCAACAGGAGAGAATGATATGAATAAAAAGAGAGTTTTCCTTACCGCAATTTTGGCTCTGCTTCTGGTTGTCAATATTTTTGCAGCCGGCCAGGCGGAAACAGCCAAAACTGAGGGCTTGGACCGCAGCAAGCACTTCATCACCGTCGCTACCGGTCCTACCAGCGGATTGTATTATCCGATCGGTGGAGCCTTTTCATCGGTCTTTCAGAATAAGCTTGGGTATAAGTCCTCGGCACAGGCAACCGGTGCATCGGCTGAGAACATCACCCTGATTCTTGAAAAGCGTGCAGAGATGGCCATCGCCATGAGTGACGCCGTCGCCCAGGCCTATCAGGGTTTCGGTGCCTATGAGGGAAAGAAGCCTGCAACAGAGCTCAGGGCTTTGCTCGGCCTGTATCCCAACTATGTGCAGCTGGTAACCACCAGCCGAACCGGTATCACCAAGTTCACCGACCTGAAGGGCAAACGCGTCGGCGTTGGGGCGCCCAACAGCGGCGTCGAGCTCAATGCAAGGATGATGTATGAAGCCCACGGCATGACCTATGCCGATAGCAGGGTTGACTACCTGAACTATGGAGAGGCCATTGCACAGCTGAAAAACAACCTGGTCGATGCAGTGTTCGTAACCAGCGGTATTCCCAATGCCACCATCATGGAACTGGGAACCACCAGCCAGATCGTGCTCATCCCCATCGAAGGGCAAGGCCTTGCAAACCTGAAAGCAAAGTATCCGTTCTTTGTCGAGGCAACCATTCCCGCCGATGTCTATGACACACAAGGCGATGTGGTTACCGCTACGGTTCGCAACATCATGATCGTCAACGCAAGCCTCGATGAAGAGGTGGCCTATGACCTGACCAAGGGAGTTTTCGAGAACATCGGCGACATCCAGGCAGCCCATGCGACGGCCAAGGAGCACATCACCCTTGCAAACAGTCACATCGGTGTTGACATTCCCTTCCATGAAGGAGCCAAGCGCTATTACAGCGAAGTAGGCATGTAAAACAGATAATGAAGAGCAAAGCGCTTGTACTCTTGCCATTTGTCCTCATCCTCGTGATGGGGACCTTGCTCTTCTCATACTTGAATCAAGGACCTGGACTAGAGCTTGTGCTCAGTGACCAAGAAACAGGACAGGTCCTGTTTTCCCATCCGGTACGAGAGGGCGATGAGGTCACCTTTCACTGGATCCACTCCTTCGAACATATCCCTTGGAACGAGAAATACTCCATTGAAGCGGATGACACATTCGTCCTTCACACCATATCAGTTGCAGGTTTCGGCGCAGGCATACCTGAAAACAAAGGGGTGGTAGCAATCGAGGATGGCATGGTTGTCATGCGCTCTATCGAAGAGCAATTCAACGAGATTCGTTGGATACATTCCCAAACGGCCTTGGTTTCCATTACACTGGGGCCTACCACTTTTATTACCGGAAAGGACGTTGAGCATCACCTTCCGGTGGAACTTTCTATCAAAGGAACGAGAACACTATGGCCAAGATCACTCTTGACGAAATGAATCCCGAAATACAAGCAAAGCAGGAAGAACTGCTGGGCAAATTTGAGAAAGAGTCGAAGACCAGAACATTCGATCATGTCCTTCTGGTACAACTCGTCTATTATGTGACCATCGGCATCGCCCTGTATCACTTCATCACCTCCTTCATCGGCTACCCGGCAACGCATCTGCACCGTTCGCTGCACGTGGCCATGATGTTGTTCATGACGTTCTTCCTCTACCCGTTCAACAACAAATCTCCGCGCAAGACGATCCCCTGGTATGACATTGTCCTGGCACTCTTGTCTGTATCGGTTGCCGTTTATGTCTGGGTCGACTACATCAACTTCATCAACCGGATGGGCAGTCCCAACACGATGGACGTCGTAATGGGTACCATCCTCATCGTACTCGTCCTGGAAGCCAGCAGAAGAATCTCAGGTTGGCCGCTGGTCATCCTGAGCCTGCTCTTTCTCCTCTATGGCCTGGTCGGCCGGAATCTGCCGGGCATTCTTATGCACCGCGGCTATGACTGGAGGGCCTTGGTCAACCATATCTTCATCAACACCGAAGGCATCTACGGCACTTCCGTCGACGTTGCCGCCTCCTATATTTTCCTGTTCATCATGTTCGGTACAGTTATGAACAAGTGTGGAATGGGAAGGTTCTTCAATGACCTTGCCCTGGCATTTGCAGGAAGTACGAAGGGCGGTCCGGCCAAGGTTGCCGTCATTGCCAGCGGATTTCTCGGATCGATCAACGGAAGCGCCGTGGCAAACGTGGTAACCACCGGAACTTTCACCATCCCATTGATGAAGAAGACCGGATACAGCAAGGAGTTTGCAGGTGCTGTTGAATCATCGGCTTCGGTCGGTGGACAGCTGCTGCCTCCCATCATGGGGGCTGCAGCCTTCATCATGGCTGAAATGCTGGGCGTAAAATACGGAGCCATTGTAATCAGTGCCACGATCCCTGCCCTGTTGTACTACCTGGGCATACTCGTACAAGTTCAGCTCAGGGCTTCCAAGAAGAACCTGAAGGGAATTCCTAAGGAAGACCTTCCCAAAGTTCGCGATGTCATGCGTGAGCGAGGGCACCTGCTCATTCCCATCGCATTTTTACTCTACATGTTGCTCTTCAGCGGAGCAACGGTCATCTTCAGTGCCTTCTGGGCTATTGTTGCAACCATAGTCGTCAGCATGGCCAGAAAATCAACGCGCATGACAGTCAAACAGATTTTCGATGCATTCAGTGAAGGAACACGGGCTGTAGTCTCGGTGGCCGTTGCTTGTGCAGTGGTGGGAATCATCATCGGTGTGGTAAGCCTTACCGGCTTCGGCTTGAACATGGCCAATGCCATCATACAGCTCGGCCAATCAAATCTCATGCTGACGCTTGTCCTTACCATGGTCACGTGCATGATCTTGGGCATGGGCCTTCCTTCCATCCCTGCCTATCTGATCACCGCGACCATGGCCGCCCCTGCCTTGGTGAAGCTGGGAATCCCCCCGCTTGCCGCTCACATGTTCGTGTTCTACTTTGCGATGTTTGCCAACATCACCCCGCCGGTGGCCCTTGCGTCGTTTGCAGCTGCGGGACTGAGCGGAGGAGATCCAATGAAGACCGGCCTGCAATCGGTCAAGCTTTCACTTGCAGGATTCATCGTTCCTTATATGTTTATCTACAACACTGCCTTGCTCTTGCTCGATACCACGCCCTTCATCGCGATCAGGGTATCCATTACAGCAATCGTCGGCGTATGCATGATCGGAATGGCAACCGAAGGATACCTGTTCACCACCATGAACATCATCCTGCGCATCCTTGCGTTTGCTGGTGCCTTGTTGCTGATCACCGCCAATGTGGTGCAGGATGCAATCGGCTTGGCTCTGTTGATTCTGATCCTGTTGTACCAGCGGCATGCAGCCAAAAAGGCGAAACAGAACGCCAAGATGCAAGCATAATCAAACGAGTACTATACTTCAGCGCTCCTTAAGAGGAGCGCTGCTTGCTTCAAGCTTCCAATATCCAGGTTGCCGAATGGCCTTTATTATCCCCCCTGCAGGGAGGAAAGCGCTTGCCCTCTTCCATGGAGACCTTGCGCTCGGGATGTTCACTGCAGTGGTATTGTCCACTGACTTCACAGGGGGCACCGGTTTGGGTGGAGACACGTTCAGCTTTCTGCTGCTCGACATTTTGCGTCTGCTGTACAGGCTTCTTGTCCTCTTCCGGCCTCTTGCCCAGCAACATCCATTGAATGATGATGGCAATCGCACAGACTAAAACAACCAGGATACTGGCTACAGCCTTGAATGTGGGATTGGGGACTGCAATCAGAATCAAGATAACGACAAGAGCCATGACTACCAGATATACGAGGGTAGTCTTCCGTACGCGTTCTTTCTCGTGATGTGTATTCATACCTTCTCCTACCAAAAATTGTACCCCAGGAGGGAAGAAATTATCGCTTTGATTACCTGTAGCATACAACATTGATGTATGATTCTCAATCTTTTTTCATGCCTCATCGATATATAGCAGTGTAATACACCCAAAGTTAAAATTCAGGGAAAGAAAACAACAACCGGCAACATATTTCTATAAACTATATTGTCTTCAATATTATTTTTCTCTATATTTATACTTATCAAATTAAGGAGAATTCCATGAAACGAACACTGATCGCCACCACTCTGATGATCGCACTCATCTCTTTCTCACTTCCCGCTTTCTCATTCACCCCCTTTGTGGA
>JAAZAT010000123.1 GCA_012514185.1 Spirochaetales bacterium
ACCTTGCTCAGTGAGGATAAGAGTCGCTATACCGGTGACAGTCCTGAAGCTTCGAGTGCCATCCAGATGCTTGCGGACCTTTACAAAGAAGGTTACATGCCCAAGGACACCATTAACAGTGGGAATACCGAAGCATTACGCCGTTGGTTCAGCAATGGCACCATTGCCATGATGAGCGGTTCCGCCCAAGAGATTCTTGCCATCCAGAAGATCGAGGGGATTCGCTTCGAAGCATGGACCATGCCTCAGGCTCTTAATAGCAAGAATACCACTGTTTTCAAGAGTAATACCATCAGCATCAGCAAGTCCTCCAAGCAGAAAGAAGCTGCCTGGATCTTTACCAAGTTCCTTCGTGGTGTAGAAGGCGAGGACCTGTATGTGCGGGCCAAGAGATTCCCCCCGACGCTCAATATCCCTGAGAACTGGGCATTCTATCTCGATCCCAATCTCTATCCGAAGCAGATCAAGCAGAACAGTGAGTTGATCGCCAAGGAGTACGGGCATACGTTGCCGCTTCGTACCGGATATGCAGCGATTGAATCGAAGGTAATCCCGGCGGTGCAAAGTGCAATGCTTGGAACTAAGACCGCTCAACAAGCCATGGCCGATATCCGTGCGGATATCACCAAAATCATTGAGACAAATTCAAAATAAGTGCTGGAGTGTCGTCGGATGGAAGCCCATCCGACGTCTTATTCCATGATTACCCACCAAAGGTTACGTAGTATGAAACTAACAATGAAGCATGGCGAGGGCTTGGCGGCATTCCTGTTCTTATTGCCGAATATCCTTGGCTTTCTGCTCTTCTCAATGATTCCAACGCTCGCTTCGTTTGGTATAAGCTTCCTGGACTGGGGATTGCTGAATAGTCCGTCCTTCATCGGGTTTACCAATTATCGGGAACTGTTTACAGATGATGTGTTCTGGTTGGCATTGAAGAATACTGCTTCATACTCATTCATCAAGGTCCCTCTGAATCTGATGCTCTCCCTGCTCTTGGCCATCCTTCTGAACAAGCAGTTGCATGGACGCAATTTTTTTCGTTCCATCGCATTTCTCCCCTCGGTTTGTTCGAGTGTGGCGGTAGCTCTCATTTGGACGCCTCTGCTTGAGAGCTCGGAAAATGGCTTGATCAATCATGTGCTTTCCCTGCTGGGAATCAACGTCATTCCTTTTCTTGTTTCCCCTTTCTGGGCGATGCCCTCTGTCATTCTCGTAGGGCTTTGGAAGGAACTTGGCTATTTCATGGTCATCTTCCTTGCAGGTTTGCAAGGAATCCCTCGTTCCTACTATGAGGCGGCATCCATCGATGGAGCAAATAGCCGGGATGTGTTCTTTCATATCACGATACCCCTGATCAGCCCGACTACATTCTTTGCACTCACTACGAGCCTGATTGGTTCATTTCAGATCTTTGACCTGACCTCGGTGCTGACCAAAGGTGGGCCTGCCAATGCTACCAACACGCTTGTCATGTATATCTACCAAAATGGTTTTCAGTTTTTCAGGATGGGATACGCTTCTGCACTCAGCCTGATTCTCTTCATAACTATTTTTATCATCACACTGGTGCAGAACCATTATTCTGATAAGTGGGTGTTCAACTGATGAAAACACAAGTAGCAACAATCCAATGGAGAAAAGTCACCAAGAATTGGGTTTGGTACGTATTGTTGGTTCTTCTGGCGGCCTTTTTCTTCATCCCGTTCTGGTGGATGATAGCCACCTCCTTCAAAACCTATTCAGAAGTCTATACCAAACAATATTCTCTCATTCCTACATCGTTCAATTTTGATAATTATCGGGAGGTATTCAATGCACTTCCTTTTGGGGTATATCTTTGGAACACCATCAAGGTCTCGAGCTTGGTGATTATCGGGACACTCACAACCAGCAGCATGGCCGCCTATGCATTTGCACGGCTCCGCTTCAAAGGCCGGGATGTTCTTTTTTTCCTGTATCTGGCGACTTTGATGATTCCCCGTCAGGTTGTGCTCATCCCGAATTTCATTATATTTCGGGAATTGGGGTTGCTCGACACCCATTGGTCTTTGATACTCAGTGGAATTTTTACTGCATATGGAACCTTCCTGCTACGTCAATTCTTCCTCAGCATACCCAAGGAATTGGAAGAAGCTGCAGTAATCGACGGATACGGGTACTGGGCTCGTTTTGTACATATCATCATCCCACTCTCCAACGCAGCCCTGACCACATTGCTGATCATCACCCTGTTGGCGATATGGAATGAGTACCTCTATGCCTTGGTGTTTTTGCAAAGTGATGTCAATCGTACCTTGACCTTGGGAATCGCATTATTGAGAGGAGACTTTGATGTAAAGTGGAACCAGGTGATGGCAGCAACATTAATAAGCATTGCCCCCATAGTTCTGGTATACTTGAGTGCTCAAAGGTACTTCGTAGAAGGGATTGCTTTGACCGGTGTAAAGGGGTGATGCCGAGGAGGAATGTGTGCGGGTAATGCTGATTGAGGATGAACCCAATGCCATGGAACGGTACAGCTCCTATATCTCTTCATATAATGCGGCTTTTGAAATTGTAGCCAAGGCCTCCACTTATGAACAGGCTCGTTCGCTCTTTGCACAAAACAAACCGGAAATCATATTCAGTGATATCGTAATTCCTGGAAACACCGGCCTTCGGTTCCTGGAAGAAATTCGTGAAACTCAGTGGGATGGACTGGCAGTCATCATCAGCGGATATGGGGATTTTTCCTACGCACAGAAGGCCATCAAGCTTTCGGTATTCGACTATTTGCTGAAACCGGTATTTCAGAAGGACCTGGAACAGGTTCTGGATAAGATTCTTCGCATTATGGATACAAAAGATCCAGAGATTCATTATTTTGCTGATCTCAATCTACCTTTGTATGTGAAGAAAGCGGTCCAATATGTTGAACACTACTACAACCAAGAAATTTCGTTGTGTACTGTTGCAGAGTTCGCCAATGTATCTCCAAGCTATCTGAGTGCTTCGTTCAGCAAGAAATGCGGTATGACGTTTGTAGAATACTTGCATGCCTATCGAAGCGATATGGCTGCAAAGTATCTGCTGGATACTGATTTGACATTGGAGGAGATAGCCGACCGGGTTGGCTTTGGTGACAGTTCCTATCTCAATCGATGCTTTAAAAAGCGGTATATGGCATCCCCCGGCCAATATCGAAGAAGCATCATGACCAAGCCTGAGGGCGAACATGGGCGGTGATGAACTTTTCAAAGCTCAAGCAAAGCGATCCTGGAACAGGATCTTGGTTGTGTCCCTTTCGATACTTATCTCTGTCATCTTAATCCTCAGTTGGCTTTGGGTTCAGCGCAGTACGTTGCTCCTGCTTGAAAACAAAAAACAATTTTTGCAGGTCTATACGGAAAATTTACAAACCACCATCTTTGCTCCGATTGAAAAAGCGGCGTTGAGGGTACAGATGCTGCTTCGGTTCCACGAACAAGGAGAGCGTAACCTTGACTTGGTTCAGGAGTTGTTTGACTTGCGTCAGACATCCTCAAGCCTGGATCGTTCCTGGATTGTGTCCAGTGATGGAACAGAATTCTATGCACCGAATGTCAACAAGCCGGTTACTGAACGAAATCCTTGGTGGAAAGCCTACATGACCGAAGAGAAGCAATCCATGTTGAAATTGTTGGGATCTAGAGGTTTCAATGCCTTTGGTTTCGAAGTGGCTGAAGCTTTTCGTGATGATTTGGATTTGTCGACGCTTCTTCCTGTAGCTTTTTGGTATCGGACTGAAGAAGGGGGTATCGCCTTCGCATTTCTTGAGTTCAACCTCACCTCACTCTTGATTCAACAAGTGAACACGTATCAGGTTGGGTTCGGTGATGATTTCACCCCGATTGAAGTCATTGTGTATGATCGTGAAGGAAGGGCATTGGAATCGAGCAAGAACATCCCATTGCAAGTACAACCGATGCTTCAATATGAGAAAGATTCCCAGGTGTTGGATTCTATCGACTTGAGCAACGGCATGGTCTTTGCCAAGGAAGACGCATATGTCTCTATGTTCTCCAGGAATACGCAGTTGGGATTGACCTTTTCGACCCGCATCTCTTGGACAAAGATTATCAATCAATCAAGGAAAAACTATCTTTTCATCCTGATTCTGACAGGGCTTTTTTCTCTGGTTTTCATTGTGCTCATGATTGCATTCAACAAGATGTATGTAAACCTGAGGCATTATGAAGCGATGCAGGCGCAATCACGGTTCGAGGTGTTGCAGGCTCGGATGAATCCTCACTTTCTGTTCAACACACTGGACAGCTTGGTCAGCATAATTGAGCTTGGAAACAAGAAGCAAAGCCTGGAAGCGCTTCGAGCGCTTTCCTATATCCTGCATTTCGACCTGAGGGAGAAGCGCAATGAAATACCGCTTCTGTCCGAGATTCGTTACATACGCAACTATGTGCATCTGCAAAAGATACGGTACCGGGATTTGGTGAGCTTCGATTTGGATATCCAGGAGACGGTCCCCGACGACATCAGGATTCTCAAGTATTGCGTGCAACCGTTGGTTGAGAACTGCTTCGTGCATGGGGTATACCTGCGCCAGAACCCTATTACCATCAAGGTTGTCATGTTCTGCGATGCATCTGGGCTCTGCATCAGGGTTGTCGATGATGGACCTGGATGCAGTGCCGAAGTCATTGCAGACTTGGAGGAGAAACTTGGCAGAACCACTTCATCGTACTCCCAGGAGACCCTGAATGTACGCGGCAAGCACATCGGGTTGTTGAATATCCACCAACGCATCCTCTATGCGTATGGGCAAGGATACGGGTTGCATTTGATTCCTTCTAAACAAGGCTTTTCTGTGGAAATCAGGTTGCCGTTCGTCTACCGGAGCGAAGAAGAAGAGCTGAATCCAAAGGATGTCCAAGTTCTGTGAAAGAACTCACATTGTGATATACGTACAGACGGGTATGCTGAATACTGGAAAAAGGGGAATGCTATGAAAAAACTTGGTGTTGCTATTATTGGGGCGGGCAATATCGCACCGGCCCATATCAGAGGCTATCAAAATTCTCACGAGCTTTGCGAGATTAAGGGGCTCTGTGATATCTACCCAGAAAAAGCGAGAAAGCTCTCCAATCGCTTTGGACTATCAGACGTCTCAATCGTCGAGGACTATCACAGTCTTCTGGACAGGCAGGATATTGATCTGGTCTCCTTGTGTCTGCCTCCATCTCAGCATTGCCAAGCGACTGTTGATTTTCTTTCTGCAGGAAAACATGTCATTGTAGAAAAACCCATGGCACCCTCTCTTGATGAGTGCGACTTGATGATTGCAGCCCAACAGAGGAGCGGCAAGGTCTTGTCAGTCATATCGCAGAATCGATTCCGCACCGCTCCCATGCGGGTCAAGCAACTCTTGGACGAGGGTGCTCTCGGAAGGGTTCTTTTTACACGGGTGAACTCGATGTGGTGGAGAGGTTCGAACTACTATGATCTCTGGTGGCGGGGGACGTATGAGAAAGAGGGTGGCGGTTGTACACTCAATCATGCAGTGCATCAAATAGACATCCTGCAGTGGCTCATCGGGATGCCGGACTCGGTTGTATCGGTGATGAGCAATGTCAACCACACCAACAGCGAGGTTGAGGATGTTTCTCTCTCCATTCTCTCGTATCCCGGTTCGGTTGCCGAGGTCAATGCAAGTTTGGTTGATCATGATGAGAAACAGGAGTTTTTCTTCGCAGCTGAGAAGGCTTCCATTGGTATCCCTTGGTATGTCAAATCAGTTAAGCAACTGCCTAATGGCTTCTATGAACCGAATCCAGAA
>JAAZAT010000310.1 GCA_012514185.1 Spirochaetales bacterium
ATGACAAACATCATGCCCAAGGCCATGATGATTTTCGTTGAACTCATCATCAGGATATCCCGAAGCACTTGAAGTCGCAATATGCGTGGGTTGATGATGGCGATGACGATAACCAACATCAACAGGACGAGGAAGATTGCCTTATCCATGATAAACTGCTTCAGACTTTTTTTATTCATTATAGATTTCCCAATGCCTTGCATGCTTTCCCCCTACCCGACGTACTTAGTCGCCAGTTCCATAATCTCTTCCTGGCTTGTCTTTTTGCTGTCCACGACGCCTGATACACGGCCTTCACTCATGACGACGATCCGATCGGTCATTCCCAAAAGCTCAGGCATCTCGCTGCTGATCATGACCACACCCTTGCCCTGTGCTGCAAGTTCACGCATGATGACGTAAATCTCATACTTTGCCCCGACATCGATGCCCCGCGTCGGTTCATCCAGAATGAGAATTTCAGGAGTGGTGAGCAACCAGCGGGCGACCAGTACTTTCTGTTGGTTTCCTCCGCTGAGGCTCTTGATCAAGGTTCTCGCCGATGGAGTCTTGATATCCAAATCCTTGATGCTCTTCTTGGTGTCTTCAGCCATTTTCGCTGCATTGAGGAACCCGCTCTTGTTCACGTATGAGGCTATATTGGCGATGACCAGGTTCTCCAGAACAGAAAGAACCGGGAATATTCCCGTCGCTCTCCGCTCTTCGGTGAGCAGGGCCATTCCTAGTTTCTTGGCATCGTAGGCACTGTTGCAATGCACCTGCCTGCCTTTCACATACAAGCTTCCTTCGCTGTGAAGCCTGAGACCAAAGACGGCTTCCATGACTTCGGTGCGCTGGGCTCCGACCAAGCCTCCGATTCCCAGAATCTCACCCTTGTGCAGGGTGAACGAGACGTCCTTAAAACTTCTTGGGTTCGGAGAGGTGTAATGCTCCACCCTGAGCAACTCACTGCCGATGTTGCTCCCGGCCGATGGAAAGCGATGGGTGAGGTCGCGGCCCACCATTTTCTTGATGATGACGGCGGTGGTCAATTCACTGGAAGGCCAGGTTCCCACATTCTTTCCGTCGCGCATGATGGTTACTTCATCGGAGATTTTGAGAATCTCCTCCATTTTATGAGAAATGTAGATGATCGCAACCCCACGGGCCTTCAACGAGCGGATGATGGTGAACAAGTGTTCAACCTCATTCTCCGTCAGAGACGAGCTGGGCTCATCCATGATGATGATTTTTGATTCATAGGAGACCGCCTTTGCAATCTCGACGCTCTGGGCCTTGGAGACGGAGAGGGTGCGCAGCAAGTCGGTCGGCTGTATGGTGGTGAGATTGAGCTCCTTTAACAAGGAAGCGGTCATCTCATACATTTTCTTATGGTCCACAACAGGGCTCTTCGATCCCCCGATGCGTGGATACCGGCCAAGCCAGATGTTCTCCATCACCGACCGGTAGGGGATGAGATGGAGTTCCTGGTGAATCATGGAGATTCCCAGGCCAAGCGCCTCTTTGACACTTGCAATCTTGACGGGTTTCCCGTTGAATGATATTTCGCCCTCATCCATGGAGTACAGGCCGAACAGGCATTTCATCAAGGTGGATTTGCCCGCCCCGTTTTCACCCATCAAGGCATGCACTGTTCCCGGCTTTACTTTCAAGCTTACATCGTCCAATGCTTTTACGCCTGGGAACGATTTGGAAACATGGTTCATTTCTAATACATACATGACTTCCCTCGCCTCCCCGGCTTGCCCGGGGTGTAGTCCCTTGAAAAAACCCTCCGGATCATCAAGTAACCCGGAGGGGGAATTTCTACAGTGCAAACATTACTTGAACTGCTTGTAGTTCTCCTTGGTGACCTTCTGGTAGGGAACCCATACGTACTTGCCATCAGTGATCTTGTAGCCGATGGAAGCGTCGGTGGGGGTGATGCCCCTTGCCAAATCATAGGAGAGCTTGAAGGTTGCGCGGCCCTGGTTGACTGCGTCGTTGAGGACGGTGCCGAGCAGCGTGCCTTCTTCGAGAGCCTGGAGAGCGGGAGCGGTGGCGTCAACACCTACGACGGGCATGAACTTGCCGTCCTTGAAGTAACCGGCAGCCTTGAGGGCTTCGATTGCACCAAGAGCCATATCATCGTTGTTTGCGAAGACTGCTTCAATCTTATCGCCCTGACTGGCGATGAAAGCAGCCATTTTCTCCTGTCCCTTTACACGATCCCACATACCGGTGTCTTCAGCAAGCTTCTGCACCTTGATCCCGTTGTCCTGCAGATTCTTGATGGAGTATTCGGTGCGCAGCTCTGCGTCCTGGTGGCCGGGTTCGCCCTTGAGCATGACATACTGCAGAACGCCGTCGCCATTCTTGTCCATGGACTTGTTGGCTTTCCAGAAGTCTGCAATGATCTGGCCGCTCATGGTACCGGACTCTTCAGCACGGGCGCCGACATAGTAAATCTTGTCCCACTTTGCCATATCTTCAGCCAGCGGCTCGCGGTTGAAGAATACTACGGGAATGTTGGCTTTCTTAGCCTTGTCGATGATGACACCGGCTGCGGTGCGGTCGACAGGGTTGATCTGCATGGCTTTCATGCCCTTGGTGATGAACAAGTCAACCTTCTCATTCTGTGTGGCCTGGATGTTCATGGAGTCGACGACATCAACCTTTGCATCGGTTTCGGCTGCAGCAGCCGTGATTGCGTTGCGGACGCCGGTCATGAAGGTGTCATCAAACTTATAGATTGCACATCCGATTTCAACACCTTTGCTCTCACCTTGCCCCTGGGCGAAGACGGGAGTTGCGAGGACGAGTGCCAAGCACATAACGACCATTACTTTTTTCATAGATCCCTCCTGATGGATTTTCTCTATATCCAGTTTTGCATGGTACCGGAAGGCCGTACATGCAAATTTTTGCTGACAATCTTGGTTTTTTTTCGATTTGCTCTGCATGATCTGCGGGATGTTTCAGTTCTACCTATTCAGTATCGATTTCAACAGATTTACCTCATGGGTGGTAATGGAATCGACTCCCATCCCAATGAGTTCTTCCATCCTGGCAGGATCATCAACCGTCCAGACGAATACCGGGACAGCCCTTGCTTTGCAGGACTTTACCAAGTACGGCAGAACATCTTCATGACAGATATTCAGGCCAAACGCCCCACAATCAAGCGTACGGCTTAGCATCTGCGCTGCAAACTCAGCAAAGGGTTGCTCCTTATTCCACCTGTCTGCGTTAAAGAGCACCTTGCAGCCGGGAAGAAGGCGGTGGATGTCTGAAATCTCATCTTCCTGACAACCGCTGAACATGACTTGGCTCCTGTATTCATGTGAGGCCAACAACCTATGAACCGGCTCAATCGCTTCTCTTGTCTTAATATCGAGATTCACCTGGATTCCCGCATTGCCGCACATCGAAAGTACCGTCTGAAGCGAAAGAAGCGACGGATGGGCAGCCTTTATTGCCTCATACGCAAGTTCTTTGATAGGAAGCACACTCTGGGGGAGATGCTCATCATGCCAGAGAACAATCTTCCCATCCCTTGAGGAACGCACATCCACCTCAAGGACATCAGGCAGATCCCGACAAGCTTGTTCAAGATACTCGATACTGTTCATTTTTCCGGTGCTTCCACCACTATGTACGGTCACCAACATCCTTGATTTCATTATCTTTTTCCGCTCTTCCAGCTGTTCATCATCGGATACATGGATGTAAAAGTCAAACTGCAGGGGGTGTGCTTTGATGGAAAGAGGGCTGCCTTTCGGCAGCCCCCGTATCGAACATTGATTTGATGAAGCTTACATCAAAGGACCAAGTTTCTCGAAGAAACTCCAGCGCTTGTGTGCATCTTCCTCAGCCTTGGCAAACAAAGTCTCGGCATTCTCAGGGTTGGTCTTGTACAAGGAAGTGTAGCGGACCTCGCCCTTGATGAAATCCTGGAAGGAGCCGGAAATCGGCTTGGCATCCCAGCTGAATCTCTTGCCTTCTTCGAGTGCGGGATTGAAGCGGTAGAGCGGCCAGTAACCGGCTTCCACTGCCTTCTTCTCCTCAACCTGGCTGAAACGCATGTTCATGCCGTGGTTGATGCACGGAGAGTAACAGAAGATGATCGAGGGACCCTTCCAAGCTACAGCTTCCTGCAGAGCCTTCTGGGCATGCAGGCGGTTGGAACCGAGGGCGATGGATGCAACATAGGCATGGCCGTAGGTCATGCACATGAAGCCCATGTTCTTCTTGCCGATCTCCTTGCCTGCGTTTGCAAACTTTGCAACTGCCGCAATCGGAGTGGACTTGGAAGCCTGACCGCCGGTATTGGAGTACACCTCGGTATCGAGCACCAGGATGTTGACGTTTCTGCCGGAAGCAATAACGTGGTCAACACCACCGTAACCGATATCATAGGCCCATCCGTCACCACCGATGATGAAGACAACCTTGTCGGCGAAGTAGTCCTTCAGCTCGTCAATCTTGACAAGCACTGCCTTCTGCTCGGCGTTGGCAGCAGCCATTGCCTCGGGGAGTGCGGCCTGGACAGCCTTCTGGGCTGCATTGGCGGCTTCAGAGGACTCTTCCCACAGCTCGAGGGACTTCTCGATTGCACTCTTCAGGGCCTCGGTGGTACCAAGGGCAAAGAGCTGGTCGATATAGATGCGAAGCTGCTCGCGGTTGGAGTCTACGGCAAGGCGCATACCCAAACCATACTCAGCGTTGTCCTCGAAGAGGCTGTTGCCCCAAGCCGGACCCTGGCCGTCACTCTGCCTGACCGTGTAGGGAGTGGTCGGGAAGGTACCGCTGTAGATGGAGGAACAACCGGTTGCGTTGGCAACGATCATGCGGTCGCCGCAGATCTGGCTTACCATCTTCACATACGGAGTCTCACCACATCCTGCACAGGCGCCGGAGAACTCAAAGAGCGGCTGCTTGAACTGCAGGCCCTTGATCGAGGTCTCGGGAGCACCGTCGAGCACGTCGTAAGGCAGAGCCTCGAAGAACTCGGCATTGGTGATTTCGCCGGCTTCACGCTCGGTGGCAATCGGGCTGAATTCGAGGGACTTTACCTTGGAGGGACAGGTTTCGATACACACACCACAACCCTGACAGTCCTCGGTGTAGACCTGAATCTTGAACTGGAGGTCGCGGGTGTTCTTGGTGTTCGACTTCAGGGTCTTGAAGGTTGCTGGAGCACCCTCGAGGTCCTTCGGATCGATCTGCTTTGCACGAATTGCAGCGTGCGGGCAGGACTGTACGCACTGGTTGCACTGGATGCAGTTCTCGGCAATCCACTTGGGTACGAACGGAGCAACACCGCGCTTCTCAAACTTGGCGGTGGCGGTCGGCAGGCTTCCGTCGAACGACATCTTGGAAACAGGAATATCATTGCCCTTCAAGTGCATGATGGGTTCCATGATATCCTTTGCAAAGTCGTCGGCATCGGCAGGAATCAGGCGGGCCGGCTCGTAGCTCTTGGTGATCACAGCAGGAATGGCAACCTGGTACAGAGCATCGCTTGCACCATCGATGGCGGCCCAGTTCTGCTTGACGATGTCCTCACCCTTTCTGATGAAGGTCTTCTTGACGTACTGCTTGACCAAGTCAATGGCCTCAGCTTCGGGAAGAACCTCGCTGATCTTGAAGAACGCGGCCTGCATAACGGTATTGATGCGGCTGCCAAGACCGGCCTTCTCGGAAATCTCGAGCGCGTTGATGTTGTAGAAGCGGATCTTCTTCTCGATGATCTGCTCCTGCATCTCGCGGGTCAGGTGCTCGAAGACCTCGTCGGAGGGAATCTGGCTGTTGAGCAAGAATACACCACCCTTCTTGAGCGGGCCGAGCATGTCGTAACGACCGATGTATGCGGGGTTGTGACAAGCGACAAAGTCGGCATGGTCGATCAACCACGGCATATCGAGCGAGCTCTTGCCGAAACGCAGGTGACTTACTGTGATACCACCGCTCTTCTTGGAGTCGTAGGAGAAGTAAGCCTGGGCGTTAAGGTCGGTGTTATCACCGATGATCTTGATGGAGTTCTTGTTTGCACCGACGGTACCGTCCGAGCCAAGGCCCCAGAACATGCAGGAAACCACACCCTTGGGAGAGACGTTGATGGTCTCGTTGACGGGGATGGAGCGATTGGTGACGTCATCGATGATGCCGACGGTGAAGTTATTGAAAGCCTTGCCTGCAAGATGGTCATACACAGCCTTGGCATGGCTGGGGGTGAAGTCCTTGCTGGACAGGCCGAAGCGTCCGCCGATGACCTTGATATCGGTTCTGCCCATCTGGCTGAGGGCGGTGATGACATCCTGGTAGAGGGGCTCGCCGAGGGAACCGGGCTCCTTGGTGCGGTCGAGTACTGCAATTCTCTTTACCGATGCGGGAATCGCTGCAACAAAGTGCTTTGCACTGAACGGGCGGTAGAGGCGTACCTTCAAGACACCGGTCTTTTTGCCCTTCTCGTTCAGGTAGTCGCTGGCCCATTCAAAAGTATCGGCACCGCTTCCCATCACAATGACGATATCGGTTGCATTGGGATCGCCGACATAGTCAAAGAGGTGGTAGGCACGACCGGTAAGCGCGGCAACCTGATCCATGTACTTCTGTACCATCTCAGGAAGCGCTTCATAATACGGGTTGACGGTTTCACGACCCTGGAAGTAGACGTCCTCGTTCTGGGCGGCGACCTTCAACTTCGGGTGCTCGGGGCGCATGGCACGCTCGCGGAAGCGGCGGACATACTCTTCGTTTACCAGCGGCTTGAGATCTTCATAGGTGATCTCCTCGACCTTCTGCAGCTCGTGGGATGTCCTGAAACCATCGAAGAAGCTGAGGAACGGAACCTGTGCCTCGAGTGTGGCCAGATGGGCGACCAAGGACAGGTCCATGGTCTCCTGGACGTTGTTTGCACAGGTCATGGCAAAGCCGGTGTTGCGGCAGGACATGACGTCGGAGTGATCTCCGAAAATTGAGAGAGACTGTGCAGCAAGCGATCTTGCAGACACGTGGAAAACGGTAGGAATCATTTCGCCAGCAATCTTGTGCATGTTGGGGATCATCAAGAGCAATCCCTGACTAGCAGTGAATGTGGTGGTCAAAGCACCAGCAGACAGGGCACCATGAACGGCACCTGCCGCACCAGCCTCGGACTGCATTTCCATGATCTCCACCTTCTTACCCCAGAGGTTCTTGCGGCCGGTGCTGGCCCAAGAATCAGCGAACTCTCCCATCGGGGAGGAGGGGGTGATCGGATAGATTGCGGCTACTTCGCTGAAGGCATATGCGATATGCGCAGCAGCGGTGTTTCCGTCAATAGTAACCCTTTTTTTGTTACCCATTTTGACACTCCATAAAACAGTATTTGATGCGACCTTGAAGAGGTCACCCTATGCACACACAAAAAAAAATCCTCACAGATTTTCCCATGAATCATCATAAACCAATAAGGAATCGTTTGCAACCTTGTCCAGATTGAATTCCTTGATTAGCAGTCCTTTAGCAGCATATCAACTCTTCAGGTATTTATTTAGTGCAATATAACCGCACCCAAGCAGAAAGCAGATTCCGCAGGCAAGCAACCACAGCTGGCGGTAGCCGGTGGCCAGCAGCACCACACCCCCCAAGGTGGGGGCCAACGAGTGTCCCAGGCTTGAGAACACATGCATCCAGGCATTGCACTGCGAACGGATACGCTCATTCGCATAGGCATTGAGAAACACGTTGGAGTTGGTTGCCATCAAGATCTCTCCGAGGGTCCAGATGCAGGTGGCCGCCAAAAACAAGCTGAAGGACGAGCAGAAGGCGTAGATTGAATAGCCTGCAACATAGAGAAACAAAGCCACCGCCATTGAAACCAATTGCCCCAACCGATGAGTCCAGGCAGTGAGCAGCGTGGTACACACCAGAACCACCACGGCATTGACCATCATCAGCGTTGCATAACGGCCTGTACCCAGCACCTCACCGTACAGCGAGTTGAACTGCAGCGGAAGCGTAAAGGAATTCTGGCCGTACGTCAGGGCATACAAGGCGATGAAGAAAAAGAAAAGCCAGAGGATGGGAGGAATGTGCACCTTTGCCTGCCGATTCTCCTTGCTTGGCTGCTGCACACGCTTGTCGGGCACCGTCACAAGCAACAGGAGGGTGGATAAGGAAAGCAAAACGGCCGAGATTGCAAACAGCAGCAACAACGAGCGGGCAAACAGCAGCGATGCAACCATCGGGCCGAGTGCCACCCCGATATTGGTCCCCAGATACAGCAGGCTGAACGAATGGGGCAGCCTTTCTTGCGGGCTGAAATCGGCAACCATGGTGTTGGTCAAAGGAGCGGTTCCCCCGCGAAATGGACTGGCGACAAGAATCAGGTACGGGATGATGGTTGGACGAAGCGCAACCGAAAGAGCACAGGCGAGATACGAGAGGCTCACCATCACCTGGCAGAGCACCAACAGCGGCTTCTTGCCCCAACGGTCGGCCGCCATACCGATGACCATCTGCCCGACCATGGTGGCTATGATGCTCGCAGAGACAAAAATCCCTGCTTCCTTGGGGGAAAGTCCGAGCCTGATGGTCAGGATAAGGACCAGGAGCAGCTGCACGAAGTCCCCGAATCGATTGATGACCCGGATTGCAAACAGCGAATAGATGCTGGACCCCAAACCCTTGTAGACAGAAAACCCCGTCAACAAAGGACGGGGTTGTCGTATTGTGTTCATACCACCCTACCCAGAACAGAGGGTACGGATAGTACTGGTCTTGGTCAACACTCGCTGTGCCCG
Organism: Spirochaetales bacterium; assembly: GCA_012514185.1. Classification (GTDB taxonomy): domain Bacteria; phylum Spirochaetota; class Spirochaetia; order Sphaerochaetales; family Sphaerochaetaceae; genus Sphaerochaeta. The sequence continues at coordinate 8,769 of JAAZAT010000310.1, forward strand.
CAAGAAAAACATTTCTTGCAACCTTCGATGTTGACGAAGGTGACATTGCCGCAGATCGGGCAGATATCGGGCTTTACGCTGGCCGATGAGGAAGGGAGCCCCAGATCAAGCTGACCGCCATCCTCATCCTCATCCTCCTCATCGGGAAGACGTGAAGCTTCGCGTTCACTGTCGGAAGAGCCGATATGCTGTTGCAGCACCTGGGCTACAGCATCAGGAAGGCTCATGACACGATTCTTACCGAAACCCATCGACCGACCGCTGCCGATCCCCGAAAGTTGACCGATGATTGCCTGAGCCCGCTGGTCCGGAGTCAAGGGAGAGGGCATGCGCAGCATCAAGCTGATCAACCTGCCAAGCCCCTCTGCATCAGCGGCCACATCGGAACCCACCTTGGCCACATTGATGAAAACCTCAAAAATATCGCTGGGATTCGGACCATCGCAGTTGACCGTAATGTACGCAGTCCCAATCGGAGTAGCCTTACGATAAGTCGTCCCCTGCAACACGGTGGAGCGCACCCGCGGCTTGGGCTCGGTGGAACGGGAAACCACCGGTTTCTCCACCTTCGGCTCTTCCATCTTGGCAGTCAATACCTGGGTATCACGCGAACCATCGCGGTAGGTCGTACCACCCTTGCATCCCAGATCATAGAGCAGCTCGTAGAGCTTGCCGGTCTGCTCCACGGTATACTCCTTGGGAGTGTTGCCCGTCTTGGAAATCGAAGAGTCAACCCACCTCTGGATGGCGGCCTGCACCTTCACGTGCCCTTCCGGGGCAAGATCCATGGCCGATACAAAGTAGGAAGGCTTCTTTTGGCCGGGATGGTCCTTCACCCAATCATCGTAGACTTTCACCCGTTCGATGTTTGTTCCCATCCGCCCGGTTCTTTCCCACTCCCAGAAGTAGTAGGGTTCGATACCGGTGGAAGTATTGACCATGGTGCCGGTGGTGCCGGTGGGAGCCTGGGTCAGCAGCGTGACGTTCCTCAGGCCCTGCTTGCGCACCTTCTCCCTGACCTCTTGGGGCATCTGCAGCATGAAGCCGCTCTCTAGCAGCTTCTCAGCATCAAAATAGGGGAAACTTCCCTTCTCTTGGGCAAGGTCGCTGCTTTCATTGTACGCCTCTACGCAGATGAACTTGTACAGCTCATCGATGAAAGCAAGAGACTCGTCACTGCCGTAGGGAAGTTCCATCTTGATCAGCATGTCCGCAAGACCCATGGTCCCCAGCCCGATTCTCCGCTCGGAAAGCTGCTGCTTCTTGTTCTCCTCGAAGAAGTAGGGAGTGTCGTCGATGACGTTGTCCAGGAATCGGACTGCATTGCGCACCGCACGGCCCAAGTCCTCGTACAGGACCTTCTTGTCCTCCACAAACCGGCTGAGGTTGATCGACCCAAGGTTGCAGACACCCCAAGGAGGAAGGCCTTGCTCACCGCACGGGTTGGTGCTCTGGATGGTGGAATAATACCAAGAGTTCGACATCTTGTTGTAGCGGTCGATGAAGAATACACCGGGTTCTGCACTCGCCCACGCACTCTCGACGATTGCATCCCAGATTTTCTTGGCTTTTTGTGTCTGGTAGACCACAACCTTATGACCGTTTGCCTTCCATTTGGCGATGTCGCCGTCCCATTCAGTGTTGTAGGCAGGGTCGGAAGTATCGGGGAAGTAGGTCTCCCAGTCGGCGTCCTTGCGAACCGCTTCCATGAAGTCATCGGTGATGCCGACGCTGATGTTGGCATTGGTGATCTTGCCCATCTCCCGCTTGGAGTTGATGAAGTCGACGATGTCCGGATGCCAGACGTTGAGAATCAACATCAGGGCCCCGCGGCGGGACCCACCCTGCTCAATCAGCCCGGTGACGAAGCTGAAGAGTCCGCCCCAGCTTACCGACCCACTGGAACGGCCATTGACGCCTTTGACGTAGCTGTGACGGGGCCTGAGGGAGGAGATGTTCATCCCTACTCCGCCTCCTCGGCTCATAATCTCGGTCATCTGTCCCAGTGAAGCAATGATGCCACCACGACTGTCCTTCGGGGAAGGGATCACGTAACAGTTGAAATAGGTCAGATTCTGATCCGTTCCTGCACCGGTAAGAATCCTGCCTCCAGGGACGAACTTCCAATCCTCCAGGAGCCAATTGAACTCTGTTTCCCATTTCGTTCGAACCTCCTGCTTCTCGATGGAAGCAATGCCTTTCGCTACACGGGCCAGCATCTGTGCGGGTTCAATCTCAAGCGGCTTGTCCACATCCTCACGCTTGACGTGCAGGACCATGCCGTCATCGAGCTTGACGGTGATCCCATCGGCTGCTTTCAGTTCGGTGACCACACCGATTTCACGCTGTCCGGTCTTGGGATTGCTCACGGCAACCACGACGTCCCCGACTTTCAGCGTCTCTTTCTTCACATCCTTCAACGCATACCGGTCAAGAAAAATCTTGCGACCCAATGCACTCAATTCGTTCTTTGCTGAGCTCATGTAATCCCTCTATATATTGAACTTACGCGAATATAAATTCTCGATTCTCCACCCCGATTTCCGAGGCGAAGCTAAAGGGTCGACCAGCGTCGACCCTCATCAACCATAGCATGGAGAAGAAAGATTGGCAAGGCATGATTACAATATTTATAGTGCTATAGAAAGTTGAATAACGCTATATATAGTGTTATATAGGTTTAATAGCACTTAGGTATAGTCTCTTGAAAAAAGTGTATCGGAAAGGACGGAAAGGGTCAAATATGAAAAAGAAAATATACCTCAATTCCTTGCTGGTCATACCCGAAACACTTCACGCCCGCCCCGTTTTTCCTCTTGCTGCCAGCCGGTTTCACCACAGAAAAAACCTTTGCAAAGAGACCGACAACACAGCGAATTTGTCTTGCTTCTAGTGCTAAAGAAGAGAGCCTTCCAAACTGGAAAGCTCTCTTGATACACAATCCCGAACCAAGTATCTTTGCTAATAGCCTAGTTGCACCATGGTGTCGGCAACCTTCTTGAACCCTGCGATGTTTGCACCCTTCACATAGTTGATGTACCCATCGGCTTCCCTGCCCTCGATGACGCAAGCCTGGTGGATCTTGACCATGATGGAGTACAGTTTCTCATCCACCTCCCCGGCACTCCAGCTGAGGTGCATTGCATTCTGGCTCATCTCAAGTCCGGAGACCGCTACCCCGCCGGCATTGGCAGCCTTGCCTGGTGCAAAGGGGATGCGGTTTTGGATGAAGCAGGTCACCGCATCGGCTGTACAGCCCATGTTGGAAGTCTCCACCACATACTTGACGCCGTTGGCGACAAGCGTCTTGGCATCCTCAAGATTCAACTCATTTTGGATGGCGCAGGGGAAGGCGAGATCAACGGGTACCTCCCAAGGCTTTTTTCCGGCAACAAACCGGGCGCCGAACTTCTTCGCATAGGGGGCGACCACATCGTTGTTTGAAGTACGCAGATAGTTCATGTACGCCCACTTCTCCGGAGTACCCACCCCGTCCTCGTCATAGATATACCCGTCCGGACCGCTGATGGTCACGACTTTCGCACCAAGCTGGGTCGCCTTCACTGCAGCACCCCAAGCCACATTGCCGAAACCGCTGAGCGAAATCGTCTTGCCCTCCATGCTGTCGCCGTTGGCCTCAAGCATGGCCTTGGCAAAGTACATCGTCCCATAGCCGGTGGCTTCGGGGCGAACCAGCGAACCTCCGTAGCCAAGGCCCTTTCCCGTCAAAACGCCGGTATTCTCGCTTCTGATACGTTTATATTGTCCATACAGGAAGCCGATCTCCCTCGCCCCCACACCGATGTCGCCAGCGGGAACGTCGGTATCGGGACCGATGTACTTTTGCAGTTCGGTCATGAATGACCGGCAGAACCGCAAAATTTCTGCGTCACTCTTGCCACGGGGGTTGAAATCACTCCCCCCCTTGCCGCCGCCCATCGGAAGGGTGGTGAGGCTGTTTTTCAGGGTCTGTTCGAAACCAAGGAACTTGAGCGACCCGAGGGTCACGCTGGAGTGGAACCTCAAGCCGCCCTTGTACGGCCCGATGGCATTGTTGAACTGAACCCGGTAGCCTCTGTTCACTTGCAGGTTGCCCTCATCGTCCTCCCACTCAACACGGAACATATAGACGCGGTCCGGCTCGGTCATTCTCTCCAGAATCCGGTGCTTCTCATACACAGGATTGTCATTGACCACGTCGATGACACTCTCCAAAACCTCTCTTACCGCCTGAATGAACTCAGGTTGGGCGGGATTCTTTCGTTCCAGTTCTTCCATCAAGGCATCAACGCTATACATCTTTGGGTTTATCTCCTTCATATAAGCGACAATTCGTGTTGCTTGTCTAAAAAGACTAAACCCGCCATTTCAATCTGTCAATGTTTAAATTGAGTTAAACGTTAGTATTTATTTTATTATTACTCGATTGTTCAAATTTGTGTATATATTTTGAATTTTTTATCAATATTCAACACACTTATAAATTCTATTCAAAACCAGCCGCTCATGCTACACTACGTTTTATGTACACCCTCGATCCAACCTGGCTGCCCTTCAGCAACCTGATGCTGAAGCACATTTACAACGTATTGCTGATCTGCAATGACTACGACCGCTTTTTGCTCGAGGAAGACGGGCGGGTGGAAGAAGAGCTGTATCTTGAGTACACCCAGCTCGGATTGAACAACCCGCCGAAAATCACCCACACCAGCAGCGGGGAGGAAGCCCTCAAGCTCATCGGTGAGCGCAAGTTCGAGCTTGTCATCACCATGCTCGACCTCGGACCGGAATCGGTGGAGCAGCTGGCCTCCTCCATCAAAGCCTTGGACAAGGATATGCCGGTCATCGCCCTCTCCCCCTCTTCCAGCCACCGGCGCAACAAGCTGATCAAAGGTTCGGACTGCCAGGACATCGACTACTTCTTCTATTGGCAGGGGGATCCGACCATATTCCTTGCCATGATCAAGTTGGTGGAAGACCGAATGAACCTCGACCACGACACCAAGGAAGCCGATGTACAGGTGATCATCCTGGTCGAGGACTCGATCCGTTTCTACTCATCCTACCTTCCCATGATGTACACCTGCCTCATCCAGCAGAACCGCTCTGCAATCCTGGAGGCGCTGAACAACTGGGGCAAGACGCTGAGGATGCGCGGACGGCCCAAGATCGTGCTTGCAAGAACCTTCGAAGAGGCGATTGGGCTGTACACCACCTACCGACATAACATCTTGGGAGTCATAACCGACATGTCCTACTTGCGGGGCGGAGAGCAGGACAAGTATGCCGGGCTCGCCCTCACCCAACAGGTCCTCCATCAGGATCCGGATATACCGGTACTGGTGCAGAGCAGCGATGCAAACGCCCGTGACATGGCACAGGACAACGGCGCCCACTTCATCTGGAAAAACAGCTCTTCGCTGTTGTTCGAACTGAACAGGTTCATGACCAGCCATTACGGCTTCGGCCCGTTCATCTTCCGCAATCCGGAGAATATGGAAGAAATCGCCAGGGCTGAGACGATGCGCGACCTGCAGCGAATCCTCCCCTCCATTCCCGAGGAGAGCTTTGATTTCCACTGCCGCCGCAATGAGTTCTCCCGGTGGCTCAGGGCCCAGAGCCTCTATACCCTGGCGGCAAGAATCAAGGGTTTGCAAATACCCCAACATGGAAGCGCCAAAGAGGTGCAGAGGGAGCTCATCGAGATCATCAGGACCTATCGAAGCGAGCGGACCAAGGGTGTCATCGCCCAATTCAGCAGAAACAATTACGATGAAACACTCTTTTTCAGCCGCATCGGCGGAGGCTCGCTCGGCGGCAAGGGCCGCGGTCTTGCGTTCATCGACATGGTTCTCAGGGCGGCGAAGCTGCAGGCAAAGTATCCGGAGGTCTACCTCTCCATCCCCCGTACCGTTGTGGTGACCACCGATCAGTTCACCCAATTCATCGATGAGAACAACCTCAAGGACATCACCACAGCCGACCTGCCGGATGAGACGCTGCTGAACATTTTCCTCTCCAAACCGCTGCAATCCGATTTGGTGCTCAACCTTGCAGAAATCATCCAGGTCATCCACCAACCGATTTGTGTACGCTCCTCCAGCCTGCTTGAGGACTCCCACTACCAACCCTTTGCGGGCGTCTATGAAACCTGCATGCTCCCCAATCGGGGCGACGACCAGCGGCGATTGGAGGAGCTGTGCGATGCAGTCCGTGCTGTATGGGCCTCCACCTACTTCAGGAGTGCAAAGGAGTACCTGAAAGCCACCGAGCATATGCTGGAGGATGAGAAAATGGCGATCATCATCCAGCAGGTCATCGGCAGCGAGCACGGCTCGTACTGGTACCCCAACATCAGCGGAGTCGCGCGGTCGTTGAACTACTACCCGCTCGGCGGAGAAAGACCCGAGGACGGGGTGGGAATGCTCAGCTTCGGTTTTGGAAAATCGGTAGTGGACAACGGGTCGGCCCTGCGGTTCTCACCCACCCATCCCAAGCGTCCGGCCCAATTCCTCGGAGGGGACCAGACGAGCAGCCAGCACATGTTCTATGCGCTGAACCTGGAACATGGCTATCATCCCTTGGAAGAGGGCGGGTTGGAGAATCTTGAGCTCCTGGATCTCGACGAGGCACTCAAGCATCCAGAGTCGCTGAAGTTCATAGCAAGCACCTTCGACATGCAAAGCGGGACACTCAGCGAATCGATACGGGCCGAAGGACAAAAAGTCATCACCTTCAACGGGGTGCTCAAGTACGACGCATTTCCTTTGGCAAGCATCGTCAAGGATGTCCTGACCCTGGGAACCCAGGCGATGGGCAAACCTGTTGAGATTGAGTTTGCCGTAAACCTCAACCGCAAGGCCCCCAAGAAACCGGAGTTCAGCCTCCTGCAAATCAGACCGATCGCAGCAGGAAATGAAGAGAGCGACGTCTCCATTACCGATCAGGAGAAACAAGCGGCAGCCATTCACTCAACCGTCGTGATGGGGAACGGGAAAATCGAAGACATCCAGGATATCATCTATTTGAAGGTGGACAGCTTCGATGCCTCACACATGAAGGATATGGCAAAGGAGTTGGACAAGCTCAACGCCGAGATGGTGCTCGCCGAGAAGGACTACGCCTTGCTGGTTGCAGGCAGGCTCGGGTCCTGCGACCCGTGGCTCGGAATACCCGTCACCTGGTCGCAGATATCACGATCGAAGGTGATCATTGAAACCGGGCTCAAGGGTTTTCAGGTCGAACCAAGCCAAGGAACGCACTTCTTCCAGAATATGACCAGCCTGGGGTGCATGTACCTGACCATAAACCCCGACCGCCGTTCAGGAAGGCTTGATCTTGAGAAACTGAGACAGCTGGAAATCTACGACGAGACCGAGCATTTCGTGCATGCCCGCAGCAGCGGGAATCTCACCATCAAGGTGAATGGATTCAAGGGAGAAGGAGTGGTGCTGCTGCCTTAGCCGGCGTTGTGTGCCGCCTGGTAGCCTGAAATCCAGATGGCGGTATGGGCCCTGACTGCTTCGACCGCTTTGTCGGTATCCCGATCCATGATCGCCTGATGCAGCCTCTGGTGCACCTCGTCAACCCCGATATGGATGGGGTTGATCGTCTTGGTGAAGAGCTCGATGACAAAGTTGTAAATATTCTCCACGATGCTGTTGTGTGAGAAACGGGCGAGGAGCCGATGATAGCGCAAGTCCAAGGATCCGGCATGCTGGGCCGAGGCATCGGGTTTTGCCAGCTCGGCCTGGAACTTCTGCATCGTCTGGTCGAGCAGGGCAAGTTCGTCGTCGCTGACACTCTCAATGACAAGCTTCACAATGCCTTCCTCAAGCAGCTGCCTGACCTGCGTGAGGGACTTGTAGTCCCTATCCTGGACCAGGATCTGAAAGAGCTGGGGGTCGAAGAGCCGCTTGTTCGAGGCGCTGGAGACGTAGGTCCCATACCCCTGTTTGATCTCCACCACCCCGTACGCTGAAAGAATCTTCAGTGCCTCACGCACCGTACCCCTTCCAACCTTCAGGCTCTCTGCAAGAGAAATCTCATTGGGAATCATATCCCCGGGGGTGAGTTTTTGTTCGATCAACAGGGCCTTGATCTTCTCAATCACCCCTTCAACCGCAGAAGGCCGAGCCTCGCGGACTGCGAATATGTCTTCCATGAGAAAGCACCCCCCTAAAGATTAGCACACCTATCATACCAACACCTTCGCTCGAAAGCAAGAAAAGGCCGGACTCAGTCCTTGTAATCGTCCCGCGAGGGAGCAAAACACTCGATCAGTTCGGTATCCTCAAGAATAACCGAACCATGGGGGTCGTTGGAGGCGAAGTAGTAGGCATCACCGGCATGCAAGTCCAAAATCTCCCCATCTTTCTTTATGAAGTGGATATGACCTTTGATCACAATGCCGCTTTGGCTCTGGACATGGGTGTGAAGTTCAAGCTTCGAACCCTTCTCAAGGTAGAAGTAACACATCATATTGTCCTTGTCGTAGGTAAGGGTGACCCGATCGATCCCCTTCGCCCTGCTGACCCGTGCATCCGTAGTGAGGCTTCCTCGATGTTTTGCATCCTTCATTCTGCATTTCTCCTGCGTTCGGCGATCAAGGCGAGCAGCTCGTTCCAGCCTTTCTGAAAGGATGTCCTGAACAGCTCAACCCCGCCGTAGTCGTAGTACTCATCCACCTGCATCCCGTCGACATCCAAGGCCCGCCCATAGTCGGGGAGCAGATCTTTGAGAATCTGCATCTCATCGTCGCTCAAATTCTCCTCGATACGACTAACAGCTTCCTTATCCGCTTCAATGAGCGTTTCGGCTGTTCCCTTCCAGTTGATGGTGATATGCAGGTCCCCGCCGACCAGTTCGGTGAAGTCCTCCAGCTTGCGGGCACCTCCTCCGATCATGATGCCGGGATAGTTTCGGCTCTTCAGCAGCTCATACTCTTTCTTGGCAATAGAGAGCCCTGCATATGTTACCAGCTTCTCATCGAGCTTCAGGTTGTTTTCCTTGATGACCCGCTTGAAGTGATCATCAAGGATACCGGTGATGTGGGTGACAAAAAACGGAGGGGTGTTGCCGCTCTCCCTGCTCGCCTTCTGATACTCCTCGCAAATGGAGACAGCCTGGGAGAGCCCCATCACCTCGGTTGCCATAGTGGGTATGTTTTGTTCAACCATCGCCCGTATGGCTTCGATCCCCCAGGTGGTCACCGGAATCTTGATGCAGACATTCTCACCGATCCTGCGGTTCTCCAGGCCCTCCTCAATGATGAGGGCGGTATCGGTCTCGGCAAACGGATCGCCTTGGATGGTTACCAAGCCTTCTTTGCCCCCACTCAGCTCATACAGGGGAAGAAACAGGTCAGCAAGGCGGGCTACCATCATCTGCTGCACCTTCGAGGCAATGACCGAGTCGTTTTTTTCATATGGCAGCAGCAAGTCGATTGCCCTGTTCACCACTCTTCGGTCTTCTTCAGAAGAGAAAAGTTTTGAAACATAACTTGGATTGGTAGTGCATCCTATCGCACCTGCCTCGATGGCGAGCTTGGCTTGCTCAAGAGTGGGGTTGTTGATCCAGAATCTTGTCTGAGTCTCGTTATGCACACGGTGAAAATAGGTGTTCTTCATATGTTACCTCGAAGCAAATACAAGATTGGGAAGCCACAGGGAAATCTGCGGAACATACGTCAATATGACCAAGGCGACCAGCAGCGATGCCAGATACGGAAGACAAGCCTTGAAAACTTTTCCTACCGGCAAGTCAACGATTGGACTGAGCATGTATACGCTCATTCCCACCGGCGGGGTAATCATGCCGATCATCAGGTTGAACACCATCACCAGACCGAAGTGGACAGGATCGACTCCTGCAGCAACCAAGGGTGGCAGAAGAATCGGAGTCAGGATCATGATGGCGGCGGTGGACTCAAGGAACATACCGGCTACCAGAAGAATCACGTTGGCGAGCATCAGAAGAATAACCGGATTGTCCGAGATGCTGAGCATGAGGGCGGAGACCTGCTGGGGCATCTGCTCGACGGTGAGCACCCAGGCAAAGATGGCCGCCGAGGCGACGATGAAGAGGACGCTCGCCGTTGATCTCAACGTCTCAACACACGTCTTGATGAACGAAGAGAGTGTCAGTTCCTTGTACGCCAGGCTCAATACGATGGCATAAGCCACTGCAATAGCCGCAACCTCGGTCGGGCTGAACCATCCCGAGAGCATGCCGCCCATCATGATGACGGGCATCAACATGGAAGGAAGGCCGCGCTTGGCAATGGTCATGATCTCAGGGAAGGAAAACTTGCGGTCCACTCCACGGGGATAATTGAATTTGCGGGCGAAGAAAGCTACCTGTATCATCAATGCCATGGCAATGACCAGGGCGGGAAGAACTCCGGCGATCAGCAGGCGCATCGAGGAGGTTTCGGCGGCTGCGCCATAGATGATCAGGGGAATGGATGGGGGAAAAATCGGGCCGATTACTGCAGAGGCTGCCGTAATGGCCGCCGAGTGGGTGCGGGGATAGTTCTGCTTGTCCATCGCTTCGATCTCGATGTTTCCCAGTCCGCCTACGTCGGCAAGGGCCGCACCGCTGATACCGCTGAAGATCAGGGAGGCGACAATATTGACCTGCGCCAAGCCTCCCTTCATTCTTCCTACCAGCAGCTTGGCAAACTCAAACAGCCGTTCGGTGATCCCTGAACTGTTCATCATGCCGGCAGCAAGAATGAACAAGGGGACGGCAAGCATCGGGAAGGAGTTGAGGCTGGTCACCATGCGCTGGATCAGCTGGCTGGGAGGAATGTTTGCCATCATCAGATAGAGAGCCGAAGGGATTCCCATGCTCACAGCGATGGGAAGCCCGGTTGCCAGCAAAAAGAGAAAGAGAAAGATCACCAATGAACCGCTCATACCTCTTCCTCCTTTCCAAACAAGGTAATCCAGACTCCCAGAAGGGAGAGGACGGTCATGGCAAGAATCCCCAAGGTGATGGGAATGTAGAATACAATGTTGGGCATATTCAAGGCTGGAGTCCTTACACTCCAGTTGCGCTCCATGATCGTGGCAATAGCCCACAGGACATAGATGCCGAAGCACATGACCAGAAGCTGGGTTACCACAGAAACCCATTTCTTTGCCTGTTTGGGCAGATAGAGAACTACGATATCGACGATGATGTGTTTTTTCTCATAGGTGAGGACGGGAATCATCAAAAAGACCAAAGAGACCAAAGAAACTCGGGCAAGTTCCTCCAGCTGAATAGAGCCTGCATGGAAAACGTTGCGCATGATGATCTGGATGAAGACCGAAAGAAACAGCACCAGCAGAAAAACCACCGCCACTGCCTGATATCCCTTGGTCACCTTTTTCGCTAGGTTGTTCATAGGATTGTTCCTTGCTCATTGAAATGTGAGTGGATGGAAAGAATCTTTCCATCCACATGAAACCATACAAAGCTATTTGATTGCGTTGATCATCTCATAGTACTTGCCCCAGGCAGCACCGAAGCGATCATTCACCACTTTGGATACAGAGGCGCGGAACTCATCAACCTTCAGCCCGTCTGCCTTGGTGATGATCTTCATGCCCTTGTCCTTGAGCGTCTGCACATCCTTGGCCTCATTCTGCAACACATAATTGGAAGCCCAGTCACGGGTTTCGCGTGCCACTTCGGTAAAAATCTTTTTGTGTTCGGCACTCAAAGCCTGCCAGACCTTCTCATTGATGACAACAGGCTCCGAGCCCATGATATGGTCGGTCATCATGGCATACTTCTGCACATCATAGATGGCACTGGTCACCAGGGTGCTTACCGGGTTCTCCTGTCCGTCGGCTACGCCGGTGGAAAGAGCCACAGGTACTTCAGCCCAGTCGATGGGAACAGCGACTGCACCCATGCCTTCGACCGCCGCCAAATAGATCGGCGAGGGGATGGCGCGGATTTTCTTGCCTGCCAGGTCCTTGGGAGAGTAAACGGCGTGGTTTGCAGTAAGTTCACGGGTGCCGAAGTAGAATGAGTACAGAATCCTTACACCTCTGGTGTCGATGAGCTTCTGATTCAATTCCTTCAGTGCAGGAGATGTTTCGGGATCGGTTGCCTTCAGAAGGTGGTCGACATCGCGATACAGGTACGGGGTGTCGAACAGGCCCAAGTCGTTGAGCAGGGGCTGAAGACCTCCGTAGGTGTTGTGATGCATGGCGATCGATCCCATCGAGACAGCCTCGGCCATTTCAGAAATGGAACCAAGCTGGCTTGCAGGATACACTTCGATCTTGATGGCACCACCGGTTTTCTCGGCGATCTTGTCAGCAAAGTAGGTTGCCTGCAGTCCGTTCGGGCTGGAAGCAGGGTTCATGTGTGCATACCGAAGGACCAAGGGTTTTGCAGCGGTAGGACCGCTGGCTTCAGCCTGCCCGGCGGCAAATAGGAAACCAACCAAGGAAACAACGAGCAGCAATGCGATAATCCTTTTCTTCATACAATGTTCTCCTTTTTGATATACGAACTCCGGATGATCCGGAAACCGTTACTGTTTCTTATGTGCCACAGCCGTCTTGGCTGCAGCCACAATATCTTCTATGCGCATACCGTATGCATCAAGCAGCTCTTCAGGGAAACCCGACTCTCCATAGACATCCTGTAGACCGAGGCGGATCAGGTGAGCAGGAACGTTCTCAGCGATCACCTCGGCTACGGCGCTGCCCAGCCCATTGATGATCGTATGATCTTCCACGGTCACTGCACAACCTGTGGAGTGCAACACCTCTATAAGCCCTTGCTTGTCCAACGGCTTGATGGTAGCCACTTCCACCACCTTTGCCTTGATTCCCTCAGCCTTCAGTCTCTTGGCGGCTTCGATGACACGACCCAGTACAAAGCCATGGGCAAGCAAGGCAACATCATCACCCTCATCGCTGAGCATGCGGATTTTCCCCAAGGGAAACGGAGTTCCATCAGGGAACACCTTGTCCTCGCGGCCGCTGCCGATGCGAATGTAGACGGGTCCATCGATATCGGCGCTTGCCAGCATGGCTTCATACACCTGCCCACCGTCGGCGGGACAGAGGATGGTGAAATTCGGCATACCCCTCAGGATTCCTACATCCTCGATAAATTGGTGGGAGACCCCCTCTCGATTGCCCCCGTGCAAGCCCCCGTTCGCTCCAACAAAGCGAACCTTGAGGTTCGGATAGGAGACGAAGGTACGCATCTGCTCACAGGCTCTCATCGTCAAGAATCCTGCATAGGTACATATATAAGGAAGGAGTCCGCTGGAAGCAAGACCGCTGCAAACACCCACCCCGTTCTGTTCGGAAATGCCCAGCTCCACCACCCGGTCGGGGAACTGCTCCAAAAAAGGCTCGCCCTTGACGACCTTGAGGGAGTCGGTGGAGACAAAGACCACATCCTCGCGCTCGGAGGCCAATTTCAGGAGGGCATCGCGGAATCCTATTCTTGTGCTGTCAACTGTGCTCATACTGCTCCTCCCAACTCCTTGATGGCCTGCTTGTACTCTTCTTCGGTATAGACACGCTTGTGCCATGAGTTTTCTCCTATCATGAAGGAGACTCCATTTCCCTTGATGGTTTTGCAGACGATGGCACTGGGCTTGTCCTCCACCTGATGAGCGTTCTTTACAGCCTTCAGAATCTGGGCGATATCGTGTCCATCAATCGTCTGGACATGCCAGCCGAAAGCCTTCCACTTATCCTCGATCGGATAGGGGCCGGATATTTCACCCACGGTTCCACCGCTCTGGTAGTTGTTGTTGTCGATGAAAACGGTCAAATTTGAAGCTTTATGATGGCTTGCAGCCATCGCTGCCTCCCAAATCATGCCCTCGCCGAGTTCTCCGTCTCCGGTGATGGCATAGACTTGATACGCTTTCTTGCGAATCCTTGCAGCCAAAGCCATCCCAAGCCCGATGGATACGCCATTGCCCAATGAGCCGGTGGTTGCATCCAAGCCCTTGGTTTTGGGTGCATAGGGATGCCCCTGCAGATGGCTGTTGAGATAGCGGAGGCTGAACAGCTCCTCACGGGGAAAGAATCCCTTTTTTGCCAGTGCTGCATAGAGAACGGGACAGCTGTGACCCTTGGAGAGAACAAAGCGGTCCCGGTCCTCCCAATCAGGGTTGGACGGATCCAGGCGCATGACTTCAAAGTAGAGGGAAGTGATGATATCGGCAACCGAGAAGCTGGGACTGGGATGTCCGTCCTTGGTCCGATAGACCATCTCAACCACATCGCGGCGAAGGGACAACGAGATTTCCTCTAGTGCCTGAATATCCATCACTTTACCTCCCTGAGCATGTCCCTGACCATCATCGCTCCAAGTCGGGGGCTGGAGAGCACTGTCTTACCGGTAAGCCTTGCAAGCGGCTCTTCCATTCTGGCCATCGAGCCTTGGGCGAGCAGGATCACCTCGGCACGGTCACTGACCTGCTTGGCGGTCTCGGCGATCAGACGGTCGTGCGTCTGGGCATCGCCTGATGTAATGGCGCTGAAGGCTCCGTCCGCCAAGGCACTGATGGTGCGGATCGACTTGCCCATCTCTGAAGCGCAGCGTTCGAGCAGGCGGATGGTCGGGTCGAGGGTGGTCGGAAGGGTTGCCAGTACGGCGATGGAATCGGTGAGCTCGATCGCCCGCCTGGCCATCGGCTCGTCGATGCGCACGATGGGAATGGGAAAGAACTCCCTCGCCCCATAGACGGCATCCCCGATTGACGAGCAGGTATTGAGAATCAATTCGGCACCTGAGGCGCAAGCGATTTCATAGTAGCCGTACAGCCTGCGCTTTACCGCCTTGGTAAGATACCCCGTCTCGATGATCTCAGCTATCATACTGTCGTCAAGGATGTTCATCACCTTGCATTCGGGAAGCACCTCCTTCAGTAAATCCGACAGTGGTTTTACCAAAGCAGCTCCCGTATATATTGCAGCAATCTTCTGTCCAGCCATCTCATGTACCCCCGTAGTCAATAACATCATACATCATACATATGAAGAATGAGGCACGTTTTGCAATCTGTCAAGAAAAAACTATCCATCCCGTTTATGGATGATCGAGTACAAGAAGACACACCTGCCCCATGATAGGCGAGTGCATCATTGCTCTTTGTCGTGTTACGCTGATTGCTGGATGCACGTGCGTTGCTTGGCAGTCGCATATCCTTCGAATACCGATTGGATGGCAAAAGAAATCCCAACCACCATCCAACACGACAGGGATTTCCGATATGCCTTCCATAAATCTGATCTGACTCAATAATTGTTTTTGAACAACCATGGTATAAAGTCTTATCAGGTCCATCTTCATGCAAATCTTTAAAGTATGGGCTTATGGTTCTAAAAGGGCACGTACGAGAGCTTTGATGCACGATCATGCCTTAAAGCAGGAAAATATACCGGATGTCGGGCATGGACACGTTGTAAACTGTTGTCCGTCATCCGGTAAAAACCATGGATCATGCTGTTTATCGTACATCTTCTTGTCTTGCAGAACCTTTGGGAAACAGCTTCCTGAGGATCTGAAAGATAGTGCGAAACAACCGGGTCGCATCCTGGGCCCGTCGTAGTGTTTCAGAATGGGTGATGACGCTCTCAAGGTAGGTCTCATCCATCTGTTCCGTTTTGCAAAAATTCTCAATATGATGATTTTCTTGTAAGTATTCGCGATATCGCGCATGGTCGAATCGTGTCGATTCCATGATAATCCGTCCTGTCATTATCGGCATCTCCCAGATTTCGTGGAGATGCATCAGTCTTAGTGTGAAATACGGGATTTGTACCCGGATCAGGGCATCACACTACTGACAAACGGAGGTTGTATGAAAAATACTTGGTGATACGTTCGTTGTCAGCAGGGTAATGCAGCCGCTTTGTGCTGAAGATTGGGACTCCATCCGAACATATACATGCGTTTTGCACTGTGCAGCTGGGGACGGGTCTCTCTTCGACACTTGTCTTGTCGGATTGTTCTTCTCATCTGAATCATTATCATCCTCCTGAAGAGCGTGCCGCAATCATTCCCACCATCTCCATATATAGAGAATGAGAAGACTGTTCTTCCTGCGATTTCTCAAGCTGTATCTCTACGACCAACATAAGAACAAGGCCCATGGTTGCTGCAACTGTTGATTGGGAAGTAAGTTCGATTTCGGAGTCGGGTGGGAAAGCGTCAGGATAGCATTATTCAAATTCTGTCCATCACGCCTTTTGCCACGCGTGGCAATGCCTACTCCTAGCAGACACCGTTTTTATACCTGCTTTTTATAGAGATTGTCAACTATTTTGTATGCATATTACCTAGAAAAATAGGACGTAGACATCAACATGAGCTATAAGGATGTCACAGCCATATCAATGAGATAGATGAGCCGGATGCTACACCATGTCCAGAAAGATACTCTGGTAGAGCGCCGCGCCGCAATCCACGAAAAGGGGATGGATGCTCCAGGATGATTGTGAGGGGAGAGATATGCATCACTGAAAATTATTGCCGTTTTCGGCAGGAATTTTCAGTGACTCTCTGAAACAAAAGCATTCCACAGTGCATCGTCAGGTGGTACCGCTGTAATGGAAATCCGCTCCTTCTTCACCGGATGGATGAAATCAATGGAGCGTGCATGCAGGCAGATGCCGCCATCAGGATTCGATCGTGCAGATCCATACTTGAGATCTCCCTTGATGTGCAGACCGATGGCTGCAAACTGCGCCCTGATCTGGTGATGACGTCCGGTATGCAGATTCACTTCCACAAGGAAGTAGTTCTTGGAGGCGGCGATCAGCTTGTAGTCGAGTTTGGCAAGCTTGCCGCCATTCTTCTCCACCGAAAGCGCCACGCTCTTGTTTGTCTTGGTGTCACGGATGATGTAGTGGACCAACGTACCTTCGGTTTGATTGGGCATGCGATCGACAATCGCCCAGTAGGTCTTCTTCACCGAACTGCCCTTGAACAGCTCGTTGAGACGGATCAAGGCTTTCTCAGTCTTGGCATAGACAACGATGCCGCTGGTGGGGCGGTCGAGGCGGTGGGGAATGCCCAGATACACGTTTCCCTGCTTGCCGTAGGTCACCCTCAGGTACTCCTTGACCTGATCGGCCAACGTTTCGTCCCCGGTTGCATCCCCCTGCACCAACTCACCGCACAGCTTGTTGATGATGATCAGGTGGTTGTCTTCATAAAGAATCCTATCCTTGATGTCCATCATTCCTCCTGATTCTCATCATCGAACAGGGTAGGTTCTGCAGTATTGGCATGCACCACTTCCTTGACCGACCTCAGTTTCAAGGAAGCGACTTCCTTCACAGAAATCCTCACCCCGTTCGCCTTCACATTCTTCACCAGATAATCGGAGAAATAGAATTTCTCTTCCAGAATCCTCAGACCCGGCTTGGGTTTATAGGAGAGCGTCAGCTCGGCATTTGCATAGGTGCTGAGCTTGACCAGTTTGAAGTTGCCTTCAGGCAGCAAGGGGTAGACCTTCTTCAATTGGTAACTGATGATCTGGCAACGCTTGAGGAAGAGGTACTTGTACGTCTTCTCCTGGTAGATGACCGAGAACACAAGGTTTGCAAGCTCGCTCTTGTCCGCGTACCCGCAGAAGAGCAACCCCTTGCCGACAAATTCCTTCTCAGGCGCATCGATGACCTGATAGGTTCCGTCCTTGCGGATGATGAGGACGCGGTCAAAGGTACTTACTTCCAAAAGGGTGTTGCCCTGCTTGACCGCATAGCCGAGGTAGCCGTTGGCAGGGTCGTACTTGACGGCCAGGTTGCGCTCGGCCACCTCTTTCACATCAACCAGCTCAAACGTCTTGATCGTGGTCTTGCGCTGATGTTCCTTGATGCCGAGCATCGTCTTCAGCTCGGCAATATAGGTGAGGGCGTAGCCGACCAAGTCGGCAAGCTTGCGTTCGATCTCGGCGAGGTTTGCATTGATCTGATCGATGTCCTCTCGGTTTTTCTCAATGTCAAACAGACTGATGCGCCTGATGGGAATCTTCAAAAGTCGCTCGACGTCATCCAAATCGACCGGTCGGAGAAGCCGCTCCGTGAAGGGCTTGAAGCCGGAGATGACAGCCTTGTTCACCTCGTCCGCACTCTTCTTCTGTTCGATTCGCTTGTAGATGCGCTCCTCGATGAAAATACGTTCAAGGGTCCGGGCGTGCAGCTTGTCCAGCAGATGACCCTTCTCAAGCTCAAGCTCGGCTTTCAGGACGACCACCAGATGCCGGGCATGCCAATCCAGGATCTCATGGATTCCCATAATGGTCGGCACATTGTCCCGGATCACCAGCGGGTTGATCGAAAGCTTTGTCTCGCAATCGGTATAGGCATAGAGGGCGTCGACGATCTCCTGGGCATAGGTGTTGCGAGCCAGATTGATCTCGATGTTCACCTTCTCGGCGGTATAGTCGTTGATTGAACTGATCTTCAACTTACCCTTCTTGGCAGCTTCCTCAACCGACCGGATCATCGCTTCGCTGGTGGTCCCGTACGGAAGTTCCTCAATGATGATGCGCTTTGGATCGGAGGTGTTGAGCTTGGCCCGCACAGACACAGAACCCCTTCCATCGCGGTAGTCCTCAACATCAACGATACCCCCGCCAAGGAAGTCGGGGTACAATTGATAGCTCTCCCCCTTTAAGGAGGCGGCCATTGCATCGAGCACTTCCAACGGATTGTGGGGAAGGATATAGGTGCTCATACCAACGGCTATGCCGCTGACACCTTGGATCAGGACGACGGGAATCTTTGCGGGGAAGGCAACCGGTTCTTGGTTTCTTCCATCGTACGAGTCGACAAATTCAGTAAGCTCGGGGTTGTACAACACCTTCTTGGCAAAAGGAAGCAGTCGGCATTCGATGTACCGGGCGGCGGCGGCGCTGTCACCGGTGAGGGTGTTGCCGAAGTTACCCTGTCGTTCGATGAACAAGTCGCAGTTGGCCAGATTCACCAAGGCCTCATAGATTGAAGAGTCGCCGTGCGGGTGGTAACGCATCGCCCAACCTACGACGTTCGCCACCTTGTGAAACTTACCGTCATCCATCTCAAAAAGCGTATGGATGATACGCCTCTGAACCGGCTTGAACCCATCCACAAGGTCGGGAATCGCCCGCTCCTTAATGACATAGCTGGCATATTCAAGAAAGTTTTGTTTAAAGATTGAGTGTGCCTGGGTCATTAGATTAGGTTCTCCATGATGAATTCGCGTCTATCGGGAGTATTGCTGCCCATATAGAACTCCATGGTCTTATGCATCTCGTTCATGCCTGCAATCGAGACAGGAATGAGACGCATATCCTCACCGATGAACTGGCCGAACTCCTTGGGGTCGATCTCCCCGAGGCCCTTGAAGCGCGTCACCTCGCTGTTCTTGATTTGTGCAACTGCATCGTCACGCTGACGCTCACTGTAACAGTAGACCGTCTGGTTCTTGTTGCGCACCCGAAAGAGCGGAGTCTCCAGAATATACAATCTGCCTGCAAGCACCAAATCCTCAAAATAGGTCAGAAA
>JAAZAT010000042.1 GCA_012514185.1 Spirochaetales bacterium
ATGGCCTTCACAGCCTTTGCATAAGCGCGATGGAAGCGCTTCAGCGCCTCACTCTTTTCCTTGACCGCCTTCTCGGTAAAGGCGATGATATTCAAGCTTTCGGAAGGAATGCCTGGATAGAAGAGCTTCTCCAAGCCCCTGAGGGCCCCGATGGAGGCGAAGGGCTCGGGGAAAATGCCGGTGTCCAGCTGACCGGAGATTACTGCCTCAAGGCGGGCGGGGATTTCATTGATATAGACTTTCTTGACGGACTGGTTCTGCCCCAAATACTTGTCGATGAGGTAGTTTGTCACGCTGATCTCCATCGTTCCGGCTGAAACAGCTTGCTTCTCCTGCAAGCCCGGCTTTGCCAGAAGAGGGAAGTCCCCATCGGTGGAGAGCGTACCGATGAGCTTGAAGTCACCAGCTGTCTGGGTGATGAGGGCGACAAGATCGGTCATGGCCCCATCGACCTGGCCGGTCTGCAAGGCAGTCTGGCGGTTCTGTCCGTTGGTGAAGAGCATAAGCTGCACATCGACCCCCGCCTCTTTGAAATAACCCTTCTGAAGGGCGACATAGAAGGGGGCGGCATCGACGGCGCTCATCATGCCCACCGTCAGGGAGGGACTGGAAGCACTCTCACGTGCTTGCTGTTCAGATTTCCTGCAACCGGAAAAAACCAAGAGAATCGTGATGAAAAGGACAAGCAAAAACTTCTTATACATTCTGGGCCTCATCGGTAAATCAGCATACTCTACCATAGCCGAATATGCTGATTCAATGCAGGAAGGAAGTTGGAAAGGAATCTGAAAACCATCGTGACACGCAAACCACAAAGAGTGCCTGGGTGCAAATTACCCTCTCACCTTTCTGTGCATTGTAAAACGATTTCAAATTCTGATATAATAGATTTAAGATAAAATAATGAGTATCAGGGAGCCTTATGAAGCAGGAACCGGTTGCCGTAATTGATAAACGGAGTTTGGCGGAGCAAGTCTATCAGTATCTATGTGATTCCATCATCGGTGGCCGATTCAACTATGGTGATACCTTGAGTACCAAGCAGCTGGCCAAGGAACTTGATGTCAGCATGATGCCGATCCGTGAGGCCCTGAAGCGGTTGGAAATCGATGGGCTGGTGGAAATCAGGCCCAGAAGCATGTGCTTGCTCAGGACGCCGACCAAGAAAACCATCCTCTCTGCAATTGCGATGAGGGAGTTGCTGGAAGTCTATTCCGTAAAGAGCATCTATGAAACCATTGAGAAAGAAAGGTTGGAACCCCTGAAGGCCCTCACTTCAGCGATGGCGGAAGCTCTGGCGCAAGAGAATCTCCCTACGTATATAAAATTCGACTGCCAATATCATCTCATGCTCTGCTCCCTGTGTGACAATGAGTTCATTCATCGGTCCTACAAGGAGTTGAACCTGCACCTGAATATGAAGTATATGTATGATATCGGAATCAAGCCGAACTACTCGCAGACGTTCCAAGACCATATCGATCTCCTGGAAGCCTTGGAACATCACTCGCCGGTTGCGCTGCAAATCATAGAGAAGCATCTGCATACCAGCAAGAAAAACATCCTCAGCGGTGCTTTTCTTGCCGGCGATGAAGAAACTCAATCCATCAAGTAACCACCATTGACGTTCAGCGTTTCCCCGGTGATGAAGGAAGCCTCATCAGAGGCCAGGAAGAGTACTGCAGCGGCTACCTCGCCGGATGTCCCCATCCGCTTGAGAGGAATCGAAGCGACCACATTTCTTCGTTTCTCATCGGACCATTCAGCACTCATGTCCGTCTCAATGGCATGGGGAGCTACGGCATTGACCGTGATGCCGTACTCCGCCAACTGGCGGGCAAGTGAACGGGTGAAGGTATTGACAGCACCTTTGGAGGTGCCGTATGCAGGACTTGCGGTGATGTCGCCGATCTTTCCCGCTATGGACGTCACATTGACGATTTTCCCGCAGCGTTTGGCCACCATATCGGGCAGGAATGCCTTGCACATATAGAACGTTCCGTTCACATTGACGTCGATGACCTTGCGCCACTGCTGCGGGGTCAAGTCGAGGATTCCTTCCCGTGTGATGATACCTGCATTGTTCACTACAATATCAACAGGACCTTTCCAGGCATGAACCTGTTGGACCAGGCGCTCCACAGCCTCAGCATCGGCAATGTCAACAACAGCGGACAACACATTCGGGCTGAAGCTTTGTATTACTTGCTCGGTTTCGGCAGGAATCCGTACATCAACCAGGACTACTGCAGCACCCTCCTTTGCAAAGCGGATTGCAATCTCTCTTCCTATACCGCGGGCTGCACCGGTGATGACGGCAAGTTTTCCATCCAATTTCATAGTCGACTCTCCTTATGATTTACCCGAACAACAAGTTCGGCAGGAATAAAACAAGTCTGGGGAAGAACATCAGGATCACCACCAATACAATGACGGTGAAGAAAAACGCCCACATATCCTTGATGTAGTCGGTTATTGGAATATCGAGTATCTGGCACACTGCATACATAGCCAAGCCCACCGGCGGGGTCATGTTTCCCATTGTGATGATGGTGCAGAACAGGATGCCGAAGTGGACCGGATCAATATTAACCGCCTTCGCCAATGGAAGGAAGATCGGGGTGAATAGGAGGATGATGACCGAACCATCCATGAACATGCCAAGAATAACCAAAATTCCGAGGATGATGAGCATGACCAAATATTGGTTTTGGGAAATACCCAATATTGCATCCGTAAGCAGTTTGGGGATGTTTTCCAGAGGAATCCCATATCCGAAAATACCTGAGAGGGCGATGATGAACATAATAGCCCCGACATCGATGACCGTGTCTCCGAGTGTCCTGGCAATTTTGAGGAAGTCCAGTTCCCGATAGATGAAAGCGCCTATGATGATGGCGTAGATGCAGGCAAAGGCTCCCACTTCAGAAGGTGTGAAGATGCCGCTGCGGATGCCTCCCAACAAAAGGATGGGGAATAATAGAGCCCAAATGCTCTCTCCGATTGCAGAGAAGACTTCCTTTGTGGTCGCTTTCTTCCGTTCAGCCCCGTAGCCGCGGCGTGTGGAAGTGATCCAAACGGTCATCATCAGGCCGATCATCATAAGCAGGCCCACCAGCATGCCTGAAGCAAAGAGCCGGCCGATGGAGACCTCTCCGACAGTCCCATACAGGATGATGCCCACCCCGGGAGGAATGGTTGCAGTAATGAGGGCCGTCCAGCTGATGACATTTGCGGTATACCCCTTTGAGTATCCCCGTTCGATCATATCAGGCCCAAGCACCCGTGCCTCCATGGAGGCATCGGCAATGGCAGAACCGGAAACCCCTCCCATGCAGGTGGAGAGCACCACGCTGACTTGTGCCAGTCCCCCGTGCATATGACCGGTCAGGACCGAGGAGAGCTTCATCAGGCGTTTTGTGATTCCCGATGAGTTCATCAGATTTCCTGCAAAAATGAACAGGGGAACAGCAAGCATGGCAAAGTTCTGTGTCTGGGAAATGGGCAGCTGGACCGTGATGGTGAAGGGCAGCTCTGGATGCTGAAGAAAGAATGCCATTCCTGATATTCCGATTGCGAAGGCCACAGGCATGCCCATGACAAGAAATACGATGAATAGGATTGTTACAAGCAGCATGTCAGACCCCCTTCCTGCAGCTCTGGAACAGATTCTTGAGTTTTAGAATCGAGGTGATGATCATCAGCGTGCAACCAACAGGTACACAGAGAATCACCCAGGTATAACTGAAGCCTGGAATGCCCTGGAACACTCTTCGATAGGAGATGAAACTGAGCTTCACCCCGTAGACTGCGAGAGCGGCAAGAAATGCGACGATGAGCAGATAGTTGATGATGGTGATGATTCTGGCACTCTTTTCCGAGATTTTGAGCAGCAACAGCTCCATTTTCACTAATTTGTCATGGCGCAATGCAACATCTGCAGCCAAGAAAACACTCCAAGCAAACAAGAAAAGAGAAAAATCCTGGGACCAGTTCACCGGCTTGTCCACCGATCTGGCCAAGGCGCCAATGAATATGAGCAGGCAGCTGGCCGACAGGAATACTGCCGAGACTATGACTTCCAGTCTACATATCCGTTCATAGAATTTCCGCATGGAAACCCCCTTTCTTAAGACTGCAGGAAACATGCATTGGTATCATGATGCGGGAGCGTGTTGCACGCACCCGCATACCTGGCAAAAGTGGTAAAAGAATACTGACTATACAAAGCGATACCATGCTTTCTTACTTGGCTTTGCCCATTTCAGCATAGATCTTGTCGCGGGCCGCCTGCAGGTTGAGTTTTACATAGGCAGCTTCTCCTGCAGCCTTGAATGCCTTCATGTCGATTTGCGCTTCAGGGATGACGGTCATGCCCCTGCTCTTCAGCAGCGCAAGGTTTTTCGGATCCAACTCCTCAAGATATTGGCGGGAAACTTCCAATCCTGCCTTGTTGCACTCTTCTTCCAAGATTTTTTGGTATTCGGGAGGCAATGAATTGAACCACTTGCTGCTGATGACCTCGAAATTAATCAGCAGGATATGCTTGGTCTCGTTCACATACTTGCAAACCTCATGGAAATTCCCTGCCGAGGTGGCGGTGAAGGAGAGCTCGAGTCCGTCGATGGCCTTGGTCTGTAGGCCGCTGAACATATCCCCGTAGTTCATGGCTACCGGAATGGCTCCGATGGCCCTGATGGACTCCTGCCAAATCGGTGCTCCCGGCGTTCTGATACGCAGTCCATTCAAGTCTTTGGGGCTGGTAATCGGCTTATTGGTTACCGTTTGCCTGAATCCCTGCACCCAGAAGAATGAAAGGACCTTGAAGCCTTGGGTCCGTTCGAGCTCGGCTTTCCATGCCTGTACGGTCGGCAGCGTGTTCAGTTTTTGAACTTCATCGAGCGTCTCGACAAAGTAGGGGGCATTCATCACGGCCATGTCGGGAACATACATGCCCAGACGTGCTGCATCGGTATTCTGTCCGATGTTCGCTCCCTGACGGATTTGCTCGAGGATGTCCTCTTCAACCCCCAACTGGGCGCTGGGATAGACTTCGACGGTCAAGCCGCCGTTTGTCCTTTCCTTGACCGCCTCTGCCCATTTCAAGAATGCAGTATGATACGGATCTTGCGGTGTCAATACATGATTGAAACGTAAAACATACTTCTTTTGTGCGGGCGCTTCCTGTACCCCTGCGGCGGTAAGCAGTACGGAAGCGATGATGAGCAAGAGTGAGATGATACTGATGATCTTTTTCACAACGAACCTCCTTTAGGCTTGCTGATATCTTAGATAAATGATATCTTAGCATTGTCGATTTGTAAAGACTCTTGTTTTCACCATCACAGAAGGAGACGAAACGATGAAAACAGCAGCACCTGTACACGTGCATCAGCTCTCCCAGACAGTTCGGATGGCCTCAGGGCCGGCTGGATTGAGCGTTCTCCTTATTGAAAATGACCAAGCCCGGTGCAAGCTGTTCCTACAGGGAGCTCATGTAGCCTCCTTCACTCCGAATGGCCAGGGCAATCTGTTGTTCATGAGTCCATACAGTGCATACGAGAAAGGAAAGCCGTTTCGGGGAGGCATTCCAATCTGTTTTCCTTGGTTTGGCAAGCATCCGAAAAGGGATGACCTGTATCTCCACGGCTTGGTTCGCACCAAGGCATGGGAACTGAGAGAGGTGAATGATATTGCCGACGGTTCGACCAAGATCATCTTGGCCACTGAGGATGACGAATGCACCCGCTCCATTTGGCCGCATCGATTCTCCCTGCAGCTGACGATAACCGTCGCCGCTTTCCTGCGATTGGAGCTGCAGGTGACCAATACTGATGAACAGCCAATCTCCTTTGAAGAAGCCTTCCACACGTATTTTCACATCGGCAGCTTGCCGGATTGCTCGATCACCGGGCTGGAGGGATGTCCCGTCGTTGACCGAGCTGACGGCAATCGGGAGTACTCCCAAAACGGGCCTGTGTTCGTCGGCGGGGAGTTTGTTCGCATCTTTGAGCCTGCAGGACCGGTTGTGGTGCTCCACGATCCTATTCTTGGACGAACCATCCGAATGGAACAGGAAAACCTGAAACAGGTCTTTGTCTGGAATCCCGGTGATGAGAAAGCAAGGCAGAATCCAGAAGTATTGGATGCCTGGAAGGATTTTGTCTGTGTCGAGCAGGTCAACAGCGGGAAGGCCGCCGTGGTCCTGGAAAAAGGCCGAACCCATCAGAGCACACTTCAGATATCGTCACTACCGTATGGAAATCTAACAGGAGGGCACGCATGAAAGAGGAAATCAGGATCGGGCGAAACTCGTTGGAACAGTTTGTTGCAGGTGTTTTCAGCAACCTGGGCCTCTCATCCGAGGAGGCTGCTGATTCAGCTGAGATTCTGGTTGCAGCCGATGCCCGCGGCATCCCCAGCCATGGGGTGGCCCGGCTTTGGCGCTATGAGAATGGAATACGAAAAGGCATCATGGCAAGCTCTGTCATTCCGACAATCCTCCGTGAAACACCGATTTCCCTGGTTCTGGATGCAAACGGAGCCATGGGTATGTACCTGAGCAAACAGACGATGACCAAGGTGATTGAGAAAGCGAAAGGAAGTGGGGCAGCATTTGCTTCAATTCGTAACAGCAATCATTATGGAATAGCCGGCTATTATGCGGAGATGGCTGCCAAACACGACATGATCGGCATCTGCATGACCAATACCGCTGCGTTGGGGGTGCCGACCTTCGGTCGGATGCCGATGTTCGGCACCAATCCCATTGCCTTCTCCATACCCGGTCACTCAGGCAAGCTCTTCACCCTGGATATGTCCACCACGGCGGTGACAAGAGGAAAGATTGAAGTATATGAACGCGAGCAACAGGAGCTGCCCAAGGGGTGGGCGGTTGATACCAAGGGACAAGTAACCAGTAATGCAAGCCAATTGCTCCAGGACATGCTCTATCAGAGGGGAGGAGGGCTCATTCCCCTCGGAGGTGCGGGAGAGCTCTTTGGCGGGCACAAGGGATATGGCTTGGCAGTCATGGTCGATATCATGACCGCTATCACCAGCGGCGGGGTATTCGGCAAGTCTGTCATGGACAGTGAGGCCACCAGTGCACGCGTCTGCCATTTCTTCGGAGCCATCCGCCTTGACGTATTCCGGGACCCCGAGGAGTTGAAAACCGATATGGACAGGCTGTTGGAAGAATTGAACAACACCGAGCCCGCTCAAGGGTGTGAACGGGTCTATTATGCTGGTCAGAAGGAGCATGAAGCAGAAAGGAACAGCAACCTCAACGGTGTCCCCCTCTCATTGAAGGTGTATGAGCAGCTGAGCGCGATCGGGAAGAGGGCCGGGGTGGAGTTTCCCCAGCCCCTTTTGTGACCTGGTTGTCACCGCTTCTTGCTTCGGCGCTTCTCAAAATCCTGCTTGATCCCCTCATTCCAGTTCTCGGGAACCGCTTTGTAGGCGCGTACGCTGTAGACTGCATCGCATACCGCATCAAAGTTGGCCTCTATGCCCTCGCTGTCGGCATGAAAGCTCTGGGCACGGCTGGCATGGATGCCCAGGTTTGAGGCAGTCGCTATCGCATCGATGGTTGCACCCAGGAACAAGAATTCCCATTTCTCCTGTTGCTTTGCCTTGATCAGGTTCTGTATCGAATCGCTGGTGTACTCCCTGCTTGCATTCTCCTGCCCGTCGGTGATGATGACCACCAGTACCTGCTGTGCCTGATATCCTGCCTCTAGATGCTTCTGGGCGTTCTCAATCTTATGCACTGTCCGCCCGATGGCATCCAGCAGTGCCGTACTGCCGCCCACGCAGTACTCGTTATCGGTAATCGGCTTCACCGCCTTGATCGGCAGTCGGTCATGCAGCAGCTCATACGTGTTGTCAAACAAGGCAGTGGTGATGAAGCACTCACCCTCAACACGCTTTTGCTTGTCCAGCATCGCATTGAATCCCCCGATGGTGTCGGACTCCAAGCCGCTCATCGAACCACTCTTGTCGAGAATAAAAACCAATTCGGTCATATCTGCGCCCTCCTTAGGCTAGGTAAGGAGTACCATGTCCTGTTTGGCTGAAGGTCACTTGGGAGGCGACATTTTCAACTGCCCAGAAGCGGCTGGTCGTAGCTGAACAGAATCTCGTTGATGGCGAAAATGTCGTAGATGTGCTCGGTTAGGCAGTATTCAACGATTACATCGAACTTGCTGGCATGGGATAAGGAGTACCCTGCCAAGCCCAAAAGCCATTGTGTCTCCCCAAGACTCAACTCCAATGCAACGGCAAGGGCAAGAATAGTCTTCTTGCCCGGCGTATAGCCGTTGCCGCTTCGGATCTTTGAGAAGTGCTTGCGGTCGAGGTTTGCCTTCTTGTACACCTGAACCTCTGTTTTCTTCTTCTGCCGGATAAGCCTGAGCAGTGAGTCGCAAAAGGGTTCATCCAGTGAGTGCAGCATATCATCGAGCGAGGGCTGCGGGCTGTAGACACAACCGTCCATTGCGACATCGAACAGCTGATGCTCCACAGCAGGGTCGTACACCGTATCAAGGTAACGATCCACATGCTCCCGCAGCGAACGTTCCGGTTGCAGCATTTCGAAGAGAACCAAATGGACCTCCATCTCATGGCTTTCAAGGAAAGCTCTGATCTCCTCGACGGCAATCCTGAGCGCCTCTTCTTTCGGATAGCCGTAGATGCCGCTGCTGATCAGGGGGAATGCGATGCTTTTGCACCGGTATTGCGCGGCAAGGGCGAGACTGTTTGTGTAACAGGCGCGAAGCTGTGCCTCTTCGCCGCTCTTGCCGTCCCGGTAGACCGGACCTGCAGTATGGATGACATACTTCGACCTCAGGTTGAAGGCTGGAGTAAGAACCGCATCCCCTGTTTTGATCGGGGCAAGCGGGGCGCAGGCCCTCTCCATCTCTTCCATCCCGGCTGCCTTGAATAACGCACCGCACACCCCGCCTCCCATCTTCAGGGATGTGTTGGCGGCATTGACGACGGCGTCGGTCGAAAGGGTGGTAATGTCACCTCTGATGAGAAAAAATGGCATGCTTATCGTCCTTGGCTGGGTTCAAACACCTGCTGAAACGGCTTGAAGTTCCCTTCAGGGTTGAACCACGTATAGGTGTTGTGATCATCGAGAATGGCAAATATGATGTGCTCAAAGGCACCTTGGTAGAGAGGCTCCCCAAGAACCTCCTTGAACAACAGTGCAATATGGTTGGGAGGGTTGGCAAAAGCGCCGCAACCAAAAGCCCCAAGCACAAGGTTTGTGTGGTGGTGGACAAGGGCGATATTGAACATGGTCCTGATTTTGCACTTGGTCGGCTCGATGAAAGAACCTTCAAGCCAGTAGCGGTCGTCATGGTCGCGCAGCAGGTTGGGTTCATGAATGGCAGCCACCGCCATGAAGGAGAGCTTCAGCGGCTCATCGAGCTTGGGATAGCCTTCCTGTTCGGCCCCTCGGAACACCGTTACCCCGGGAGAGTAGATGCCTCCATGGTTTCGATCCAGCGGATAGGACTCCGGCCGTCTGGGAACATCGAAGGAATGACCGATATCACTGAATTGGTAAAGCGACCGATAGTAGTTGGAAATGCGGAAAAGGTACTCTTCCTGGGAACCCGCGCCGCTGAGCACTCCACCTCCCGGTTGGTGGCGGTTGGCCATGTTCAGCACGACCGGGTTCTCCAAAAGCCTTGCAGCCTTGATGGTATCGATCTGTTTCACCTCTACCAAGGTAGTGCGTTTCTCTTTGGGCTTGCTTGATGCAAGCTGTTGCTGGTAGAGGACCGATCCTTCAAGCAAGGGCGCTTCATCATCAAAGGTAATCTTTCTTCCCCCTTTTGATGTATAGAAGCCCTTGCGTACATCCCCGATGGTATCGAGAAACACATCCCGCCTGAGCGCATGCAACTTGTCAAAGTCCTGTTCGCGAGAAGCCCGTTCGAATTGCTCATGCCATCTTCCAGCGTCCCACATACCTCTCTCCTACTGCAGTAATTCCTCCACATATGAAAGCATCACTTGTAGTGTATCACATAATTGGGCGATCAGCCTGATTTGGTTTTCGAAGGAAACAGGATGTTCAAACACTGTGCTGACAATGGCATCGACGCCCCGTCCCTTCTCGACCAACTGATACGGCTGCTGCACCCTGGGCCTGAGTTTCTCCCTCCAGATATCCTGCAGGCTGCGGTTCCTGGTAGCCAGCCAGAACTCGAAAGAGTTCTCCCTGTGCAGGTAGACGACGGCAAGCTTCAGTCCAAGAGGTTCAAATGCTTTGGGAACGAGGGCTATATAGCTCATATCCAGATACCCTTGATAGAGAGCGATTATCTTAGCTTGGACAAACCGCAACTGCAGTTCTGCATGCAACTCATTGAAAAGGGAGATGACCAGTCGATAGCCTCTTTGGGTCAAGTCAGACTGCAGACTCTGGGTATAGAGGCCCAAAAGGGCATCATTGCCAAGCTTTCGTTTTGCCACCACAAGCATCTCAAAATCATCGGAGGAGAGCTCCTTCTCCCTGCTGAACGAGCCCAAAGTTGCACCGAAGAACTCAACCGAAGAGAAGCCGAGCCTGCCGAGCATTGTTTGGATTTCACTGGGGACGTAGAAGCGTTCCGTGCTGTGTATGGTGTGTTTTTCCAAATCGTCGTCGATGAAGGTGGTCGTATTCTCATCACGCATCGATATCGCATCGAAGTGGTTTTGGGCGCAGACAGAGCCTGCATCCTCGACATTTTCGTAGAACTCTGCAAGCGGGTGGGTGAGAGCGAACAGCCCGTTGAGGGCAGTGAATATCAGAAGGGCGTCATCCTTGAGGGATCTTGCAATGCTGGTCAGTATCGCCTCGTTTTCCTCGTCGGTCTCCATCAGGCAGAATCCACCCTCACAGAGCATGATTGCAGCATCGAACCGGCTTTCAAAGTCCAGATTCCGGGCATCGGCTTGGAGAAACTGGATGTTCAGGTTCTCTTGTTCGGCTTTCTCTTTCGCACGCCTCAGTTGCGCCTCGCTCAGGTCGATTCCGGTGACCGAATAACCACGTTTGGAAAGCTCGATGGTGTGCCTGCCGGTCCCGCAGCCTACATCCAGGACCTTGAGGCTCTTGTCACAGCCAAGCTCCTGTTCGATGAAGTCGCACTCGCCAATCGTACCTTGGGTGAAGGACTCATTGTCGTAGTGATGTGCGTAGTTCTTGAAAAGAGAGACATACCAAGGATCTGCCATGTGAAGCCTCCTTGTCTCAGTCTCGCTCGATTCAGGGCATTGGTCTAGAGCAGATACAACTCGTTTTCGATGAAAACACTCACCAGGGCGGAATCAAACTGTGTTCCACTGAAGAACTTGAGCTCTTCGATTGCTATCTCGGTGGGAAGGGCTGCACGATAAGCTCGACTGCTTGTCATGGCATCATACGCATCGGCAAGGCTCACAATGCGTACTTCAAGGGGGATATCCTCTGCCTTCAGTCCATCGGGATATCCCAGCCCGTCGACTCGCTCATGATGGCTTCGTACGATGGGGATGTAGCGTTTGAGGTAGGGAAGGTGGGTGATGATGCGTTGTCCGGCCTCCGGATGCGTCTTGATGACCGCATACTCCTCTTCGGTGAGCGAACAGTCCTTGTTCAATATCTCCTCGGGAATGCTGATCTTGCCGATGTCGTGGAGCAAGGAGCCGCCTTCCAGAATGTCCAAGGTCTCTTTCGGAAGATTCAGGACCTTGCCCAAGGCGACTGCAAGATTGCGAACCCGGTTGCAGTGCCCCTTGGTGTACGCATCCTTCTGCTCGATGGTTTCGCTGAAGGCTTCCAATGTGGCCATCGTAGTGTCCTGCAGCGAGGCGAGCACCTCCTTGAGCTCGGTTTCGAGCAACGCCTGCTGATGTTGCGCCTGATGTTGCTTCTGCAGTAAAAGCTGTACTTTCTCAGATTCCTGCAGCACCCGTTGTACGGTGGCAAGCAAGGCTTCGCGATGTACCGGTTTTGCCAGGTAATCGGCAGCCCCGAGGCGGATGGCACGCATGCCGGTATCGAGGTCGTTGAACGCAGTGATCATGATGATGGGAATCTGGGGATAGCTTGCGCGAATCATCTCCAGCAGCTCGAGACCGGAGAATCCCGGCATCTTGATATCCAGCAGAATCAGGTCTATGGAGTTCTCGCTTATCTTGAGCAGGTTCAGAAGTGCGTTGCCTTCTTCACAGGCTGTCACCATATAGCCTTCTTTGCGAAGCATGATCTGAAGGATTTTTCGGATAGCAGGATCGTCATCGGTGGTCACAATATGTCTAGTCATTACGAGCTTCTCCGGTTTCGCCACCCCTAAAAAGGAATGAGGAAAGGTGTTGTCTTTTTGTAGGCCTCATATTCGGGAAACATTTTGGGAAACAGCACTACATCTTCGATCACGATGAGAACGAAGTTACAGATGATGTAACCAAGACACACCCAAACAATAGGAGCATACCAGAAATACAGGGCAGTCAACAAGGTAAAAAAAGAATACCACAGAAAGCCCGGATGCCTGCACAGGCTGTAGGTCCCCTTTGTATAGAGTGTTCCATCTCCATGCAAGGGGAGCTCAAGCAGGACCGAATAGAGGGTTAAAAGCAGAAATAGCCCCATCAGGACTAAAAGAAGCACCCGAAGCCCGACTGCATGGGGTGATTGGTAGAGGATGAAAAAGAAGATGAAAGGAACAAACGTCAGGAAGAATCCTGCAAAGAAAATCCTCACAAGCCAAGATTTTTTATACAACAAAGCAATATCGTATAGAGCTGCAAGCAAATAACCGCATGCTCCCAGCAGAAATAGTTTGATTAAGTCCATAAATTGACTCTATACTAATACAAATTTTACGCAAGTGAAAGAAAAAACGAGGAATCCTCATGATTATTGATGTCTCAACTATCATCCCTGCAGTTGCGTTCGTCTTATATGTGTCATTTGTCATATTCGGGTTTCTCCAATACAAGAAAGATCGCTTCTATTGGTCTTTCCAGCTCTACATGATTTTTGTGTCGATTTGGAGCTTCGGCTCGATGATGATGCACCTCAATAGTCCCATTCAGACTCCGCTGTTTTGGAACCGCATCATGCTCATAGGCCTGCTGTCGGTTCCGTATGCACTGTGCAGCTTTGTGGTTGATATCCTGGAAATACAAAAACGCATGATCTTTGTGGTCATCAAGCTCAGCTATCTCTTGATTATCCCCTTGATGTACCTCAATTTTTCCGGCAACATCGTCAGCGATGCGGGATTCACCGCACAGGGAGAATTCTATTACCAGCTCGCCCCCGGGGCGCTGTCGGCGTATTCTTTGAGTTATGTCTATCTCATCTTCACCTTGGTCATGCTCCTGTTCGGGGCGAAACGACGTTCGAGCCAAGGCTTTCAAAAGAATCTGGTACTTCCTCTGATTGGTGTCGCGATCATGCTTGTCGGTATTTTCATGAACGTCTTTCCCGAGTTCGGCCGGTATCCCATCGATATTTTTGCAGCCACCATCAATGCTGTGCTTCTCTTCTATACCATCTACAAGTACAAGCTGATCAACTACTCACGCCTGGGGCTTTCCATCATCTACTCCACCATCCTGGCAATCGCCGCCTCGGTCGTGTACCTGTTGATCTTCTCGTTCATCCAACACAACAACTCCAACTTTGATCCAGGCAATATTTTCCAGCTCTCCTTCATCCTCGGTGTTGCAACGGTCCTGATCATTCATCCGCTGCGCAACCTGCTCTCCTATCTTGTCGACACCGTCATAATTCCCAAACGCCACCCGTATCAAACGACGATCAAGAACCTGAGCAAGCGGCTCACGACGATTGTCAATCTTCATGACCTGGGCAACGAAGTGGTCAAGAGCTTGAGTACGGGTCTGAAAACAGAGTGGGTTGTGTTTGTGGCAAAACGCTATGACGAGAGCCAAAAGTTTTTTTTGGTAGCCAACAACAACTGTCCATCCACCTGTAAAATCGGCCAGGAAATTGTTTTTACCTTTTCCAGTGAAGTCGAGCAGAAGCTGGAGCTGTACAAGAAGGAGAACCAAAGTTCGGTCATCAGTGTGACTCCTGACGAACAGCGCATAGAGGTCAGCAGTTCCCTGCCTCCGGCCGATGTGCTGATTCCCCTGGTTTTCCGCAAGCAGATCGCCGGCTACATTCTCATCGGCTACGATCACACAAAGGCTTTGATCAGCGAAATAGAGCGCGAGGCGTTGGAAATACTGGCCGCCCAAAGCAGCCTTTCGCTTGAAAATGCACTTTCCTTTGAACAACTGCGCATCCAAGGTGATGAGTTGACTATGAGCAAGAACAAGCTCGAAGCCATTTTCAACGGCATCGCGTCGCCTGTATGCCTCATCGATATCGATTATACCATCCAGGAAGCCAATACTGCAGCGGTTAGCTTTTTCGGTCAGGATAGGGAAACGCTCATAGGCGGCAAGTGCTACCGTGCATTCTTCCACCGAAGCCGCCCCTGCCCGTTCTGCCAAGGGCTTGAATGCCTGCATACCGGGGTGCTGCAGGAAACCGAGGCCGATGTGGCCGAACAGGTATTCTCGTTCCAATTCCACTCGGTGCGTTCTCCTGACAAGAGCAAGAGCGTCTTCATTGAGATCATCAACGACATCACCGAGCAGAAGCACATGCAGGAGGAGCTGGTGCGGACCGAAAAAATGGCCGGCATCGGAACGCTTGCAGCAGGTATCGCCCATGAACTGAACAATCCGCTTGCAGGCATCGTGGGAACCGCAGAGATCATGCTCAGCGAGATGGATGAGCAGAGCCCGCATCATGAATATGTCCAGGATATTCTCACGTACTCAAAGACTGCCAGCGACGTCATCAAGGAGCTTTCCATCTACAGCCGCAAGGAAGAGGTGAAGCAGACCCAGCAGGTGGAGATTGTCAGGGTCTTGGAGTTCTCTTTGAGGCTTGCGCTTCGCGGTGTCGATTCCCAGAACATTCGTGTCGAGCGCAATTACCATGCACTTCCCTCCATCGAGGCCAATGAGGGTGAGCTTCAGCAGCTCTTCCTCAATCTCATCGTCAATGCCATCCAAGCGATGAACGGCAATGGTAAACTCACCCTCAGTTGCGTGGAGAAGGATGGCTTTGTCCAAGTGAAGGTCGGTGATACCGGCTGCGGGATTCCCGAAAAGCACATGAGCCAGATTTTCACCCCGTTCTTCACCACCAAGGCTCCTGGAAGCGGTACAGGTCTCGGGCTTTCCAACTGCTACAACATCGTAGAGAAGATGGGCGGGCGCATCAGGGTCAGGAGCGAGGAACAGGTGGGTTCGGAATTTACCACCATTTTCGCCCTCAACGAGGAGAACAAGGAGAACATCCGTTTCCAGCTCGTGAACGACCAGAACGGCATGAACGACGTGTTCTTCATCCAGCGTAAAGTGTTGGTGGGGGAGAAGGGCTATCTTGAGGAGTCAATCCATCGAAAGGTTGATGAGAAGGCGATGCATATTCTTGCCTTTAGGGGCCTGCATCCGGTGGGGACAGTCTCGCTGATGACCAGCGAGCATTTCTGGCCGCTTCCGATCTCCAAATACTTCGATATCCAGAAAGTGCTCAAGACTCGCAAGGCGGCTGAGATCATCCGCCTGGCCGTGCTGCCCGAGATGCGCAACACCTCAGCGTCCATCGGCTTGATCATCCTGGTATTCCTGCTTGCACGAGCAACCGGGGTGGAGGAGTTGATCATCGATGTGTTCGCCGACGATGAGAAGACGATCAAACTCTACAAGAAGTTCGGCTTCGTGGAAGTCGGCACCTACAACTCTCCTTCGGCTGTTACCGTGATGGTGCTGCAAAGCAAATCCACCCTTGAGAAGGATCGGAGCCAGCTCAGGCATTTTGTACGGCCTCTCTTTTCCCGACTCAGGGCGCTCTTTGATTTCGGTCCCTACACCCAGGCGGTCCATGACGAGATGGATCGCATCCTGAGCGTGGACAAGGATGAGGAGAGCGAGGTTCAAGTCATCTGAGTGGATGCTTCGGCAGGAAGGATCCGCTGGGTCGGGTAGGCGAATTCAATTCCTTCTGCTCGGAAGCCTTCCACCAACCTGAGATTGAACTCCTGTTGTACGTCCATGAAGGTGATGTAATCGGATGTCGGGATATAGTAGATGGTCTCAAAGACGAAAGCCGAGGCTCCGATGCTTTGGAAGTGCGACCTGTCGCAGACAACCCCTTCAACAACTTGAATTGATGCCAGTATGTCCTTGATGAGCTGTGGAATCCTTTTCAGCTTCTCCTCCGATGTATGGAAGGGGACCGAGATGGCAGAGACTACGCGCCTGCGTTGCATCTGCTTGTAATTGTGTATCCGGCTGGAGGTCAGATCGGAGTTGGAAATGATGAGCACCTCGCCGCTGAGGACCCTGATGCGGCTGCTCTTGATGCCGATCCGCTCGACTACACCCGACTTGTCCCCAAACACGATGAAGTCTCCGAGGGCGAAGGGATGGTCGAAGAAGATTACGAAGTAACTGAATAGGTCTCCCAGGATTCCCTGGGCGGCGATGGCAACGGCGATACCGCCGACTCCCAGTCCTGCAAGGGCTGTGGTGATGTTGAAGCCGAGGTTGCTGATCAAAATGAGAAAGCCGATTACCCACAACAACAATTTTACAAACGAGAGCAGCGGCTTGAGGTTCTTTTCATGCTCGCGGTTGGCATACTCCTTCTCGAAATACTTGGAGAAACTCAGTTCAAGTGCTTTGTTGACCGAACGTACAATGATGATGGTCATGATCACCGCAAATACTATCTGAACTATTCGTTGTATGCCCTCCCCGAACGAGACGCTGTCGAGAAAGAGGGAGAGGGAGGCCAAAAAGAGCAGGGGGATGGCGATGCGCTTGATGAAGCGCAAGGCGGGCAGTGCGCGTGCCTTTGCATGTTTCTCATCCCTCATCTTGAGCTCTTCAAGTCCTTTGATGCGCTTGCCAAGGATTGCGTTTGCCGCAAGCAGCACCATCAAGGTGCCGAGGAGTATGAAGAAGGAGATCATATACTGCTCTTGGAAGGTTTGGAAAACGTGGGCGATGTTTGTCATGCAGTCACTATACTATATTTTTTGTCTGCCATCCATCAGCTTGGAGGCCTCGCTGAACTCCAATCCGGCATGACTGCTGTCGCCTTCGAAGAGCAGGTCCCCTTGCAGCGTCTCCACCCTGAGATGGAGCATCCCATCGATACTCTCATAGATGGTCCGCTTCATATCACCTTGTTCTGGAGCGGCGAGGCCGCTTGCGCTGCCCAATGTGCCGGTGAGCGTAATCCGGTGTTCCTTGGTGGTGATCATCACCTCTGTGCGGTCATCCGAAATGTGAAGGATTGCATACCGTGCGCGCGTATAGGTGCCGAAACGGACCAAGGAGTCCTTGAGCTGCAAAAATCCTAGAAAACCGGTGAAGGAGAGCCCGTGGAAAGGAATGTGGGCGATGCTGAGCATGACTGATACATCGGGTAATTGGAATGAGTTTGCCTGCATCCACAAGTAAGCTTTCGGAAACGAGGAGCCCCAATCTTTTTCCATGTATCCGCTTGCCTGGTCGATGACGATACTGCGGCCGTTGAGCACAAACCTGCCGGTGACCGAGCAAGTGGTGGCTACAACGGCATGGAGGCACTCCATCTTCGGTACATAGGCATACCAACCCATGATGCCCGGGCTGGAAAGTGTTACCGGATACTCCTTCACATCCGAGAACGTGAAAGCGCAGTCCAAAGCAAGGCTTGCTTCCTGGAGCCGAAGGTGCACCTGTTCCCTGCTGAAGGTGTTTTCTCCAATACGGATGAGAAACCGGTTCTCATCAGAGTGGAACGAAGAGAGGGGAAAGCGCACATACCACGGTTTGTTCCGGGAGCTTGAGACCACCTGGATGAAGGCATGAGAATCATTGGAGAGGGAGATGCCGGGGATGAGGCACAGTACCTCATCGTGCATGGCTATCTTGAAGTACCAGCCTTCGAAATAGTTGTTTCTTTTCTTTGCACCTTGGAACCGTTCGGGATGAAAGACCTTCCAGTTGCTCATGGTTTTTCCTCTGTAATGGGTAGATGGTAGCAGAGCTATTGCAGCAAGGAAACAGAAATCGGAACCTTTGCAGAGACCTGGATTGTACGGTGCGAAGGGAGAAAGAAATGTGTGCATTTTTCCTGATGAGCGACCGTGCAAAATTCCTGTAAAACATGCAGAAAAACACACAAAATATAGCGACCTTTTTTTGCCTTGGTGATACACTGTCGATGACGATCATAGAGAGTCGAAAGGACCGTTGGCATGGTCGTCAAGGACGATTTTTTATGGGACAGTTCAATACTAACGAGCGTGTTATTATTGATGATGTCGAGCCTCCGCTCATACGGAGCGGTGCAGCCTCGGTTGCACCGGAACCTCAACACCAGAACGGCAGCCTTCATGAGTCGAGATTTCCTCTGGAAGGCAGAATCGAAGAGTTCAGGAAGCACTACTTCCCGGACGCGACCGATGCGATGTGGAATGACTGGCACTGGCAGCTTTTCCATCGGATCACCACCTATGCGGACCTTTGTCGGTTCCTCACTCCCACTCAAAGCGAACGTGAAGCCTTGGCGAGTGCAGACACCTTGTTCCCCTTCTCCGTAACCCCCTATTATCTCAGCTTCATCGATCCAGACGACCCGAACAGCGCAATTCGCAGGACCGTCATACCCTCCATTGAGGAGTCGTATGTTGGAAAAGGTGAGAGTGCAGATCCTTTGGCCGAGGAGCATACCACCGCCGTACAGGGCTTGGTGCACCGCTACCCCGACCGTGTGCTTTTTTTGACCACCAGCTTTTGCAGCACGTATTGCAGGTACTGTACCCGTTCGCGCATGGTCGGAGGACATACCGAGGCCCTGCAAAAGCATTGGGAAGGTGCGTTGGAGTACATCAGAGAGCACTCGGAAGTGCGGGATGTGGTCATCAGCGGCGGCGATCCTCTTACTCTCTCCGATGAAATGCTTGATTACCTCCTCTCTGAGGTAACCGGCATCGAGCATGTAGAGATGGTACGCATCGGTACAAAGGTTCCGATGGTTATGCCCCAGCGGATCAATGAGAGCCTGCTTGCCGTTCTGCGCAAATACAAGCCGATTTACATGAGCATCCATGCCACCCATCCTGATGAGCTGACGAAGGAGGCGGCAAGAGCCTGCAATGCATTGGCTGATGCTGGTGTTGTTCTGGGCAGCCAGACCGTACTGCTCAAAGGTGTCAATGATTCGGTGCCTGTGCTGACCGATTTGTTTCACAAGCTGCTGCGGGTCAGGGTGAAACCCTACTACCTCTTTCAATGCGACCCCATTTCCGGTTCCGAACACTTTCGGACGACGGTGGACAAGGGCAAGGCGTTGATGCAGGGACTGAGGGGATTTACCAGCGGCTACGCGATTCCCCAGTACGTCATTGACACTCCCGGAGGCGGCGGCAAGGTCCCTATCCTGCCTCAGTACGAAGTAGGACAGGATGATGAGCATCTGTACCTCAGAAATTATGAAGGAAAGGTGTTCTCCTATCCCACTGCAAGGGAGCATGCGTCGTGCTGATCGGAATGACTTATGATTTGAAGGACGATTACCTGAAAGAGGGGTACCCTCCTGAATTGGTTGCCGAGTGCGACAGCATTGTCACCATCGATGCCATCGATGCGGCGTTGCAGAAACTTGGCCATGAGACGGTGCGGATCGGCAACGTGAAGGCCTTGGTGGGCTTTCTTGCTGCAGGGAAGAGCTGTGATTTGGTCTTCAACATCGCAGAGGGAATGCACGGCCTTTTGCGTGAGTCGGTGATTCCCGCCCTTCTGGATGCCTACCGGATTCCCTATGTCTTCAGTGATTCCTTTGTGCTGGCGATCTGCCTGCATAAAGGCTTTACCAAAGAGGTGGTCAGGAAGGCCAAAGTGGCTACTGCAGACTTTTGCCTGATCTCCCATCCACAAGACTACAAGCAGGTTGATCTTCCGTATCCGCTCTTTCTCAAGCCTGTCGGCGGGGGGACCGGGATTGGGATTACTGCTTCCAACAAAGTCACCGACCGAGAACAGCTGAAGAACGTCTCTGAATCCTTGCTTGCGTCCTATGGGCAGCCGGTGTTGGTGGAGACCTTCCTCAGCGGCAGGGAGTTCACCGTCGGCATCACGGGAACAGGGGATGAGGCGGTGTGTACCGGGGTGATGGAAATCATCATCGACCACCACAGCGATGGAGGCATCTACTCCTACAAGACCAAACAGGAGTATGAAACAACCACACGCTATGAGAAGCCCGATTCGGCTGCATGGAAGGCATGCGAGAAAGTCGCCTTGACAGCCTGGCGTGCGCTCGGATGCCGGGACGGCGGAAGGATTGATGTGAAGATGGATGAGCAGGATGTGGTACACTTTTTGGAAGTGAACCCGCTTGCAGGCTTGCATCCCATCGACTCCGACCTACCCATCCTCAGCCGGATGCACGGGCTGTCTTATGATGATCTCATCGGGCGGATTGTGCATTCTGCGCAAAAGAGGCTTGGCTTATGAAGGTTTTGATTCTCACCGATGCCCGAAAAAGCGGTATGCGTGAGGATGAGGTGGATACCCTGGCACAGGTCAAGGCGGTAAAGAAAGCGTTGCAGCTCCTTGGCCATACAGTCATGGTGGAAGCCTTCTCCTTGAACCTGATCCTTACCGCCCGCCGCATTGAGAAGTCAGGATGCGACTTCGTGTTCAATCTGGTGGAGAATCTCAGTTCCAGCCGTCTTTTGCATCTGGTTCCCCTGTTGTGCCAGTCCCTCTCTATTCCCTGCAGCGGGGGTGGTGCCTATACGCTTTCGATAACCGGAGACAAGGTGGTTGCCAAAAGACAGCTCGATCTTGCCGGCCTTCCGACTCCCCCTTGGCTTGAGGATGGCTGTGATGGTTCACGCTTTCTTGGTGTCCCCGTGATGGTTAAGCCCATCGCACAGGAGGCTTCGGTGGGGATCGGTGATGCTTCGGTGAGAACCTTTACGGATACCGATGAGCTCACAGCGTATCTGCGGGAGCACCCCGATTATTTTGCAGAACGCTATATCGACGGCAGGGAGTTCAATCTCTCTGTGCTTCCGGGAGGCAGGGTGCTTCCGGTCTGTGAGATGTGCTTTGTTGACTATCCTGCGGATAAGGTGAAAATTGTAGGGTATGAGGCAAAGTGGCAGGAGCAATCATTCGCCTATCAGCATACCCAGCGCTCCTATACCTTCGGCAGAGAAGAGCAGGGTTTGATTGAAGAGTTGAAACGGCTAGCCCAAGCTGTGTATGTGCTGTTTGGAAACAGTGGGTATGCACGCGTTGATGTGCGTGTCGACCAACAGAACAAGCCGTTCATCCTGGAGATGAACAGCAATCCTTGCATAGCAGCCGACAGCGGTTTCATCGCAGCTGCTTTGCAAGCAGGCATGACCTATTGCGAGGTCATTGAGCACTTGCTCAGGAGATAGTGGATGCAATTTCGCGAACAACCAATATATGAGGATATGGAGGCTGTTGCTTCCATTTTGAAGCGCTCAGGCTTCTTCAACGAGGAAGAGCAGGAGGTCGGTGTATCGCTGGTGCGTGAAAGGCTCGAGCAGGGGGAGAAGAGCCTCTACTTCTTCCAGTTCGCCCAAGAGGGTGAGCAGGTGCTCGGATATACCTGTTTCGGACCTATCCCGGGAACACGATTCAGCTATGACCTCTACTGGATCGCTGTTGACCTGGCGTATCAGAGACAAGGTATCGGGGGGCTGCTCTTACAGCAGACCGAGGCGGAAATTGAACGCAGGGGCGGCAAACGGATCTACATCGAGACCTCCTCACAACCCCTCTACATTCCCACCCGCAGCTTCTATACCCGTCATGGCTACATCCTGGAAGGGCAACTGAAAGATTATTATGCCCCCGGTGATGACAAGCTGCTCTACGTCAAAGGATGGTAAGACATGGACATCCAAATTCAGAGCTTTCAACACACCTCTGATATCAATGATATCGAAGGGGTGCGCAGCCTTGTGAAACAGCAACTGACATTCATCGGATATGAGCCGGATCAGCAGGCCATTGAAAGCGTCCTATCCAATGCCATGAAAGAGGAGAGTCGTGCGGTGCTCTGGGTGGCCTACCAACAGGACCGGGCGGTCGGCATGGCATTCGGCAATGTCTGCTGTGGTTTGGAGAGCGGCGGTGACTACCTGTGGCTCAACGAGCTCTATGTTGCAGA
Source organism: Spirochaetales bacterium (assembly GCA_012514185.1). Taxonomy (GTDB): domain Bacteria; phylum Spirochaetota; class Spirochaetia; order Sphaerochaetales; family Sphaerochaetaceae; genus Sphaerochaeta. The sequence goes on from JAAZAT010000042.1 coordinate 22,283, forward strand.
AGAGGCACGCTATCATGGTTTGGGAACGAAGCTGTTGGCCGAGGTCCAACGGTGGGCGAAGGAGATGGGTTGCACCTACCTTGCAATGGTGACCCATCCAAAGAACGAGCGGGCACAGAACCTCTATCGAACTGAAGGGTTTGAGCTTGAGAGCTTGGTCTGGGTGGACAAGTATTTATAAAATACCGGCTTGGTTAACCAGTGATACGATGATGTCTTCGAAGCTGAAACCCCACTCTTTGGCCAGGTGGTAGAATCCGTAGAAGCTCGGGTTTGCATTCAATTCCAGAATGAATGGCTTGTTGTTCCCATCGATTCTGAAGTCGGCTCGTGCATAGCCGTTGAGGTCGAAGGCCTTCCAGCACGCGCCGGCAAGTACTTCCAACTGATGGATAAGGGGCTTGTCCGCTTCGTCGTGGGTATACTTTGCACTGATGTGCTCATACCCGAAGGTTTGCTCGGTCCACTTGGCATCATAGGTTATGATTCTGGCCCGCTCTCCATAGTCGTTGAATACCCACTCATACGGCGGGAGGATGTGCACATCCTTCTTCGTGCCATACATGCAGACAGTGAACTCCCTGCCGTCGATGTACCGCTCGGCGAAGCAGGGACAATGCAGCTGCTCCTCCTTCTCTTGCAAGAGTGCCTCTACCTCTTCGTGCTCGACCAGGCAGCGTTCATCAAGACCTACCGATGCGTCCTGGGCCGTGGGTTTGATGAGGTACAGCCCTTTCTCGCTCTCCTTGCTGTACAAGGCGGGAGTCGGCAGCTGATGGTCTGCCATCAACTTCTTGGCCAGGACCTTGTTGGTGGTTACAAAGAGATTTGCCAGCGAGCAGCCGGTATATTTCAGGTTAAGGCTTTCAAGAATGCCTGGGACCAGATAGGAGAGCATCTCCTCCCCGGGTGCCGAGTCTACGAGATTGAAGACTACGACGTTTTTGTCCAGCTTTTCGAGTTCCGCAAGCGAGTAGGGAAGCAGTCTTGCAGAGAACCCTTTTTGGGTAAGAATTTCTTCAATCCATTGGGCTTGACGGAGAATGTCCAATACGTCCTCTGGGGCGTCTGAAGGGATCTGGTTGTGAAGGATGATGATCTGTTGCATGATGATGGTTCATCATTTCCTTGCGACTGATCTTTGTCAAGGATGGAAGAACCCTTTTCAGGCATGATCGACATAGCTCATGCCTGAAAGGATTGTTGCCACAGTACAAATACAAGCGATGGATGCGGATTCCGAAATGGCAACCCCAAGGTTATACTTCTAATTCATTCCATAGCTTTGCATAACAACCTCTTGCCAGAGGATTCTTTCCTTTATGAAAGCAACAATTCAGTGCCCTTGCACAGGTGAAGATAAGGGATGAAAAAACGTGCAAGCTACTTGGTTGGAAACCTTATCCGATGTTGCCATTCTCCCTGAATGCCGACCAAACATTTTCAAAGAAGATCGGTTCATCCGGGATTGGATGAGGCTCTCTCCAGGTTATGTTACAATCGAAATCTGATAGTACTATTTCTTGGATGTTGGTATTCGTAGTATCAGAAAGACAATATCGTAAGTCTGAGGGAAAATAATCATAGGGAATGGAACCCTTTTCATTGTAATAGAGGGCGCCACCACGGCTGATACCGACCTGTTCGGCATAGTCGATGAAGGCGGACAGGTACATCAGCTGGGTGTACAAAATCGTCCTGAATCGATAGAACAGCCCCAAATCTGCTATCGTATCGATGGTGATACCCTCAGGAAAAGTCTTGAGAGTATCTTTTACAGCAGTGAGGTGGTGATGCATGCTCTCTCTTTCACGGAAGGCTGAGGCAACTGTGCTCATTGTCGAAGTGAATGTGCAAAACATCTCATGAATGGAACCATGCTCTTGAACCTGGATCTGATCTGCCACATCTAATTCCGCTCGGATGATATGGTCAGCTTGTGTTGAAGCAGGCGGCTCTCCTTTACGCTTTTCAGCGATATACTCTGCTGCACGCAGGGAGCCGACCTGGCTTTCATTGAGTGCAGATCCTCCTGGACGATAGATTCCATGCGTTCCGCTTGCTTCTCCAGCAGCAAAGACTCCGGTAATATTCGTTTCCCACCAAAGATCAACAGCAAGTCCTCCGTTGTTGTGTTGTGCACACAGAGCAATCTGCAGAGGCTCTGAAGCGAGGTCTACACCTTTGTCGCTGTATAATTCTATTGCAGGTTTGTTGAGTTTTTTTAACCGCTCGTAGGGGTTTCCATAGCAGATGCCGGCTTGAAGCAGATATTCCCTACTCTCTTGCGGCAAGGAAGCGTAATCGAGGGATTCTTGTTTCCCCGGGTTGAACCGAAAGTCAAGGAACACTTTTCTTCCTTTCTTCTGCTCAAGGAAAACCAGGATATCAATCAAGGATGATCCATTTTTAATCTTATTTACATCAAAAGGCCATTGATACCCCTTCATGAACACATTGTGCAAAAGCTGGGTTCGGTCAGAGAAATAGTCGTATAAAAATTCCCGTTCATCATCTCCATTGGAATCCGTTGAGATGAATCGTGGGAGAACCTGCATATACGAACCGGAAACGTTCCATCTAGGGGAAACTGAAGCCAATCCGTATTGCCACTCGGTCAAGTTGCGTCCTGCAACCCCCTCGGCAAAAGCCAAGCCAGAGCTTCCAAAGTGGTTTTCCGGGTACACACTTTCTTTGTAAATTCCTGCCGGTCCGCCGGTAGCAAAAATGATATTTTTTGCCTTGTAATACAGAAATTCGATGCTGTCTTCAGCGAGTTTTTTTAAATCCAAACAAAGGATGCCACATACCTGATTGTCAACTACCACCAGTTTTGTTGCCAATACATGGTCATGGAGAGGAATTCCCTTGGCGAGCACGGATGCTTCAAGTTTTTCGGTCATCATCTTTGAAGTATAAGGCCCGACACTTGTTCCTCTGGAGAAAGGATCATGGTCGGTTTTGTACCCGACATATTCTCCATACCGATTTTTCGGAAAAGGAACACCTAATCCAATCAGTTTGAAGAAGGAAGGCACTGAAAGCGCTGCTTCACAGAGAGCAATATCTCCATCCATTGCACCTCCCTGAATGAATGTCTGCGCCAGTTGGCGGGGGCTGTCACCCTCCGATCCACAGAGCGATAACTTGTAATACGTTTGCTTGTCAGAGCCTGCATTCCGCGAGGTGCCCCAATACCGGTTTTCTGTCACGATGACGATATCTTTTTGGCCAAGAGCCCAAAGGCTGTCTGCTGCGTTGTAGCCGGCTGCACCAGTGCCGATAATCACTGTATTACAAGTAATTGTTTCTCTCAGTATTGCTTTCTTCTTCATGTTTCATCCTGTGTTTATAATGATTTGATGTGAAACCCGCCATCCACATCTATATAGTTACCAGTGGAGTAACCAAAGCCTTCACTGACCAAGAATGAAACAACATGGGCGACATCTTCCGGGGTCCCCCAACGGGCAATAGGGAATCTGCCTTCTTTGAACATATTGTCGTATTTGTCTGTTACGGCGCTCGTCATATCAGTCCTTATTACTCCAGGTCGGACCTCATGAACAAGAATACCTTCTCTGGCTAAACGATCGGCATAGACAGTGGTAAGCATGGATACACCTGCTTTAGAAATGCAGTATTCAGCACGATTTGGAGAGGACACAACTGCAGAACATGAGGAAATATTTATGATGGTACCCTTGCGGATGAAGCGTGAGGGCTGGCCGATCATCTGGTTTGCTACGATTTGAGTCATAAACATGGTCGATTTCGTATTGGTGTTCATGACGATGTCATAACTTTCCTCAGTCATATTCAGAATATCATTTCTTTCTGGCGGTGCTATTCCCGCATTGTTCACCAATACGTCAACGCGACCGAACTCTTCGATGGCTTTGGCTAGAAGATTACTTCGATCTTCTCGATTTGCAATATTCCCTTGCACACAGATATAGGGGGCTTTCGTACGATCAAGTACTTCTCTACATTCAGAGTTTTCTTTTCGCGAGAAGACTACAAGATTGTATCCATCCAACCCCAAGCGTTGGGAGATCGCCAAACCAATACCTCGGCTCCCACCGGTTATAATTGCAGTTTTTCGTAGTTCGTTCATGAATTGGCTTCCCCTGCTTGTTCCTTGGCCCAGTGGTCCACAATTACTTGGGGAGCATATACAAACATTAATTGCAAGGTACAATCGCCGATATTAAGGAGGGAATGGTTCTTGTTTTTCTCAATGAAGACATAATCTCCTGCCTGCATGATTTGGCTCTCATCGTCAATGGTCATGCGACCTTTCCCTTGAAGGATAGTGTAGGATTCGACCGTCTCATGATTATGCATCGGAATGGATCCTCCGGGAATAATCTCTACATATCCCTGACAGAACTTCTCACCAAGGATGCTTCCATTCTGGCCAATCATGACACGGGTTCTTCTTCCTGTAGGGAACTCCATGTAGTCGATTGTTTTAATATTCTTTATTGTCATTCTCTAGTCCTCATACTATGAATTAAAATACTGTTGGCAAGAACAAACTGATTTGTGGTACAAAGGTAACGACTAAAAGGATGAAGATCAGGATTATCCAGATAGGTACCATCGGTTTTATCACCTTGGTGATAGGTGTTTTTGTGAGGCTGGAAGAAACAAATAATGTTACACCAACCGGTGGAGTGGACATGCCGATTGCCAGGTTGATAGTAGTGATGATACCAAAATGAACTGGATTGACACCAAGCTTGGTTATAACAGGCAAGAGAATTGGAACAATCAAGATGATAGCCGGGGTTGCATCGAGGATTGTACCTAAAACCAATAATATCAGGTTTATCAATAGCAGGATTACAACTTTGCTTTCTGAGATGTTCAACATTGCTGTTGCCATTTTGGAAATGATCAACTCGGAAGTAAGTCCCCATGCCAAGACGTTGGTGGTAGCAATACAAAACATGATGGCAGCTGTAGTTTTGGCGCTCTGTGCAACTACGTCAAGAATGACTTTTCTGTTCAGCCCCTTATACACGAACTTACCGACAATCATGGCATATACTACAGCTACAACGGATGCTTCGGTTGCAGTGAAGAAGCCACCGAGAATTCCTCCCATGATGATTACGACCAGGAACAAAGCCCATACGGAATTAAAGAAAGCTTTTCCCAACGATTTCAGCGTAGACTTTTTCCCTGCAGGCAAGTTGTGCTTGTGAGCATAGACGAAGCAATGAAGGATGATCCCAAGTCCAAGCAATAAGCCGGGAATATATCCTGCAAGAAATAAATCTCCTACAGAAACGTTTGCTGCAGTAGCATATACAACCATGACGATACTGGGCGGAATGACGATCCCTAATGGTCCACTGGTTGCAATAATGGCGGTTGAAAAGCTTTTATTGTATTTTTTTTCAACCATGGCGGGGAACAGAACCGCCCCAATCGCTGCGCTGGCTGCCGCTCCAGAACCTGATACTGCGCCGAACATCATGCAAGCGACAACACAGACCATTGCCAGACCGCCTTTTATGCGTCCAACAAGCTCTGAAGAGAGGTCAATAAGTTTCACTGATATTCCACCCTTATCCATGAGATTGCCAGCAAGAATAAAGAAGGGAATAGCCATCAGCGAGAACGAATCCGTCTGTGTAAACATTCTTTGAGCTACGATCTGGAGAGGAACGCCAGCCACCATAAGCCCACCAAGTGCTGCCAGGCCAACGGCGTATGCAATTGGAACTGTCAGAATGCAAAGAACAGCCAATATGATAAAGGAAATACCCATTATGCAACCTCTTTTTGTTTTGATAGAAGGATTTTTAGATCATCGATGGCATTTTCGATGAGGTGGATGATAGACAACACACCATTGAGGGGCAGTACAAGATAGGGAATTGACATCGTTATACCGAGTGCAGGCGATTTCTGGGTATATACCATACGAACAAGCTTTGCTCCGTAAATCACCAGGACGATCGAGAAGATAACCAAGGCAATCTGCACGATGATGTTGACAATCTGTACCCATCTGCCCTTGATGAACGCTGTCAGGATGTCCATCTTGAAATGACCACTTTCTGATACGATAAGGGCTCCCCCGATGAATGTCAGCCATACAAACAAGTATCTTGACAATTCCTCAGTCCAAGCAAGCGGTTGCTTCAGGACCAGCCTGAACACCACTTGAAGAAATGATGAACATACCATTCCGAGCAATAAAATAATGATAAAAACCAATTCGGTTTTCTTGATAATTTCCGTAGCTTTTTTCATATTTCCTGTCCTGTAAGAAAATAATACCCTGCCCCATGTGCCCATGGAGCAGGGTTGAGGATTACTTATAACTCTGAACCTTGTTGATCAGGTCCTGACCGATAATTGCAGTATAATTTTCCCAGACAGATTTTGCAGCCGCTTGGAAGGTGGACTTGTCAACATCGTTGAATTGGACACCAGCAGCCTTCAGCCGTTCGTAGAACTTCATATCGGACTCAACCCACAATCTTCTTTCTTCCTGTTCCATCTCTGCCGCAGCCTGCCAAATCGCCTTCTGGATATCCTGTGGCAGTGATTCGAGGTAGCTCCTCTTCATGATGATTACGTCAGGAGTCATGATATGCTGTGTGTATGAGAAGTACTTTGCAACTTCGAAGTGCTTCATACCATCATAGACGGCAAATGCGTTTTCAGCTCCATCAATCACACCAGTCTGCAGTGCAGAGTAGATATCTCCCATGGGCATTGGAGTTCCGGTTGCTCCAAAAGCTGCCATTGAGGACATATAGATGTTGTTCTCTGGCACCCTGAGCAAAAGGCCCTTGGTATCTGCAGTAGAGTAAATCGGACGAGTTTTATTGTAGATGCTTCTGCTTCCTGCATCGAACCAAGCAAGCGCAATGAAATCCTCAGCCGGGAAAATCTCATTGTTGAAATACTCGCCAACTTCACCATCTACGACTTTCAGCAAATGTTCGGTACTGTCGAACATGTAAGGAAGTCCGAAAACCTGAATTTTGGGAAAATATGCTGAGAGGTCTGTAGCCATGCACTTGGTCATCTGCAGCGTTCCCATTTTAATTCCTTCGAGCATGTCCCTGTGGTTTCCCAAAGCGGAGTTCGGGAATACTTGTACCTCAACACGCCCATCAGTCAGCTCGGCCAATCTTTTGGCAAAAAAGTAATAGGATTGTGTCTGGGGATGTTCCTCTGCCTGGGTATCACCCAATTTGAGTACAATCTTACCATCTTTTCCCTTTCCTTCACCCTGTCCGCCTGCAAAGATTGGTGTAACAATCAATGCAAATACCAACGCCACCAACAATACTCTTTTCATGTTCTCCTCCCTGTTATTGCTCGTTCCAAAACCGTAAAATATTTTCCTTCATTACAGAAGGACTAGCTTCTTTTTCAGTGTAATTCCAAAATGATACTGCACCCTGATGAACCAGAAGATCCAAGCCTTCCACTCCAATATGACCTCTGCTTCTTGCCATTTTCAGGAATCTTGTTTCCCTTGGTAGATATACGGCATCGAAGAAAATCGTATCGGATGAAACACTGTCAAAGGGGAATATCTGATGCAAATCCCCCTTGTCCGCCATGCCATTCGGAGTCCCGTTTGCTACCAGGTCGCAGGTAGGCAGGATGGATTTCCACGTTTCAGGAATCCAGTCGACAAGCGTGATTCGTACAGTCGGGATATGAGCGAGAAGTCTTGTTTGGAACTTATGAAAACTTTCCATGAACGAAGTCTCTTCAAATCGGTTGGCTACCACAATCTCCTGTACTCCCTGGATTGCTGCCTGTGCAATTGCTGCTTTACTGAAACCTCCACACCCAAGGACAAAAGCCTTGCGAATAGGTTTTTCTGCATCATTGGCTTGTTGGATGGCTTTCCAGAAACCAATACTGTCTGTGTTTGAGCCGATGAGCTTGCCGTCTTTACGAACAGCACAGTTGATCGCACCGATGATTTTTGCCTCTTGGGTCAACTCATCCATGTAAGAGACCGCAACTTCTTTAACCGGCATAGTGAACACAAAGCCTTCGAACCCCAGCTTCACCAATACGGGGAAAATCTCATGGAAATCTGTGAGATTTGCCTTCAACGCAAGGAATACCTTATCCATCCCCAGTTGTTCAAAATTCGAGTTCATCAGGACAGGAGACATTGCGTGAGCAATTGGATCCCCCAGGATTGCATACAAGGCTGTGTGTCCACTAACCGTTTTTTTCATTTCATTTCACCTCTGACAATTTTACTGATTCTCGAACGATTACCTTTGTTTCGAAAATCAGATTGGGCTCATTCCGTTTGTTTGGGTTCTCAATTTGGGCTACCAAGAGCTTTACAGCTGCTTTACCCATCTCAAAAAAGGGTTGTTCGATGGTAGTCAAGGATGGATAGAAGATTTCCGAGACTCTGAGATTGTCGAACCCAATCACCGATACTTGTTCAGGGACGCTGAGCTTGCAATCATGAAGTGTTTTCAACAAATCAATAGCAAGCGGGTCACTGGCACAGAAAATTGCTTTCGGGCATTTCCCCGATTCAATTTTCTCTTTTGCCACCTGACTCACAATTCTTTGTGTTCCTTTGAAACCTGGCCAAACCAACTCGTCAGAGTAGGGGATGGAATGTTTCTTCAATCCCTTTTTATATCCAGCAAAACGTTCTTGGTAGAGCTCAAGATTATCCGAACCTGCAATAAAAACAATTTCTCGATGGCCTTGTGCAACAAGGAAATCCACTGCTTTTTCTGCTCCAAGGGTGTTATCGACAATGACAGAGTCTGTATTGTCCGGTGAATTTCGCATGAGACTGACACAGGGATAATTAAGGCTCTTCAGATAGGTAATCGCTTCGTTGTTCAATCCCTTCCTGAGTGAGGTAGAGAAGAGAAACCCATCTACAAAGCGGGACTGCAACTGTCTGACATACTTATTCATTAAATCAGGGTCATCGAAAGTATTGCAAAGCAACAAGGAATAACCAAGTGCGCGAGCTTGTTTCTCGACAGCAACAGCGAGGGAAGGGTAGAGAAGGTTCTCAATATCAGGAATCAAATATGCCAATGTCATACTTCCCTTTGTTTTCAAACTTCTGGCGATATAGTTGGGAGAGTATTCCAGTTCGTCGGCGATCTGCCTGATTCGCTCTTTGGTTTTTTCACCGATGTGTGAATTATCAGCCAGTGCACGAGATACAGTGCTGATTGATACTCCAGCTCTCTTAGCCACATCTTTTAAGGTAGACATGTTGTATTCTCCCCCTCTTATGCAATCGTTTGCATTACCAGAAACACCAACAAATTCACTCAAATCAGTACATAAAATTTCTATTGTATATCTCGGTACAACTGAAGGTGCTCAATGCAATCGTTTGCATTACTGGACAAATAAAAACAAAATTAAAAACCAATAAATTTTGTTCCTGCTACTATGAGTACCATAGGTTTTAGGGTTTGTCCAATTCTTTTTTCAAAAAAATGAAAGATTTTTGTATGGGATAAAACTAGGAAAATACTACAAATTAATACATTTCTCATCCATCAGATTTATTCTATTACTGTATTTCTAAACCAAGATTGCAACTTAGTGAATTCCTTCAGGTTTGTAGATTTTGGAAAGGGCATACTATTCATGTAGAATAAATTACAGAGTACACTATGAGATATGGACTTGTATGATACCGTATAACTAATGAGTAAATTCCGGGGTGCCAGAAAAAGAGAATTTGTACACTCAGCCCTATGTAGTAGAATAGTAGGGTATACAGTATGAGCGGGGTGTCGTCAGTGGACGGCTGCCTGTAAAACATGTCGGCTGGGATTGAAAATGAGAACATGTTGTGAATTCTTGCAGCCGCTCCATGAGGGCTGAGCGGATATCCTGATGGCTTAGGACATCAAAAAGTATAATCAAGACAATCGAGGAAGCAGGCAGCTTCACCAGCACTATGCCTTCTTTTTCCCAAGAGCATGAAAAAGGAGCCCTTTCGGGCCCCCTATGCTGCTTGAGGTAACGTTTAGTATCTGTTGTTGTAAGAAGGTCTGCGTTCGGTTCTTTCTTTTGCGATGGCTTCGTTGACCCTGAGGTTTCTTCCATCGAGCTCACGGCCGTCAAGCTGGCTGATTGCTGCAACAGCTGCGC
>JAAZAT010000154.1 GCA_012514185.1 Spirochaetales bacterium
ACACCCGTTCCCATCCCGAACACGGAAGTTAAGCACCCTCACGCCGATGGTACTACGGTTAGCCGTGGGAGAGTAGGTAGCCGCCGGGCCTTCTTTTTGCCTTGCACCGGCTTGCCGGTTGTATATAGATATAGAGAAGAGAGGACGTGAAAGCGTCCTCTTTTCATATTCAGGCATGGTAATGCTATCTGTATAATAGGGTATCGTGTTTTTATCCCTTCTGCGTCTTGTCCAATACAACCCTTTTCACTATGATGGTAACAATTCAACTCCAAAGTGAATACAGAGGGTATATGTATGCAAATTATGTTGAACAATTTGAAGAGAACCTATGGCACATTGCACGCAGTCAATGGCATTTCTCTTTCCATACCCTCCAACACCATTTATGGAATCATCGGTAAAAGCGGAGCTGGAAAGTCGACCTTGGTTCGGCTTATCAGCCTGTTGGAACGACCGGATGCCGGTGAAGTCTATTTCGATGACAAGCGTGTGGACGACCTCCAGAAGGACGCCCTGATTCAAAGAAGACGCCGCATCGGGATGATTTTCCAGAACTTCAATCTGTTCTCCAGCCGGAACGCAGAGCAGAATATCGCATATCCTTTGGAAATCACCGGGGTTCCAAAGCAGGAGATCACGCAAAGGGTCGAGCGACTGCTTGCCTTGGTCGGTCTTGAAGGAAGAGGCAAGGCCCCGATCAGCACCCTCAGTGGTGGACAAAAGCAGCGGGTGGCCATCGCCCGTGCCCTGGCCTGCGACCCGGACATCCTGTTTTGCGATGAGGCCACCAGCGCCCTCGATCCCCAGACAACCCATTCCATCCTTGCTCTGCTCAAGGAAATCCAACGCAAGATGTCCTTGACCGTCGTCATGATCACCCACCAAATGGAAGTAGTGCGCGACGCCTGTGACCAGGTTGCGGTATTGGATGACGGGGTTGTGGTCGAGCAGGGGCTTGTCACCGATATCTTTGCCAATCCCTCCAGTGAGGTGACCAAGGAGTTCTTGACGCACCTGGTGGGCATCGATGAGGCATCCCTTGCCGATGACCATATGGTCCATTGGTCGAAGAAGCGGGGGGCCTATACCCTGCGTTTCCGTGGAGGAACCACAGACCAGCCCATCCTCAGCAAGATCAGCCGTCAAGCAGGTGTTGATTTCAATATCCGCGCCGGTGGGGTGCAGAAAGTCGGCGATGTCGAAATCGGTACCATGCTGGTTGATATCAGCGGCAGTGATGAAGAGAAGAAACGGGCAATCGAAGCTTTGAGACAGATGGGTGTTGTAGTTGAAGAGGAGGCTGCAGAATGAGCAAAATTTGGGTGTTGGTTTTCGACGCCACATTGCAAACACTGAGCATGGTCTTCTTCTCCACCCTGTTCTCCCTGCTTCTGGGGCTTCCGTTGGGGATTCTGCTCTCGGCCACCTCGAGTGAGGAACAGGGAGGCATTATTCCCCATCCCATGCTCAACAATGTACTGGGAAGAATCGTCAATGTATTGCGCTCATTTCCCTTCATCATCCTGATGATCCTGCTCTTTCCGCTTTCAAGGCTTCTTATCGGAACAAGTATCGGTACCACCGCTACTATCGTCCCGCTGTCGATTGCGGCAGCACCATTTGTGGCTCGAGTGATCGAGACTGCACTGAAGGAGGTGGATCCGGGGGTCGTTCAGGCCGCCCGTGCTATGGGTTCCACCAATTTTCAGATTGTCCGGAAGGTGTTGATTCCCGAGGCCCTGCCCTCCTTGGTCAGCGGCGTAACGCTTACCATCATCAACCTGATCGGCTACTCGGCAATGGCCGGGGCCATCGGAGGAGGAGGACTCGGAGATTTGGCAATACGGTATGGCTACCAGCGCTTCCGAGGCGATATCATGTTTGTTGCCGTTGTAATCATCCTGGTTCTCGTTGAGATCGTACAGGTGATAGGCAACAAAATCAGTGCCAAGCTCATAGCTCGCCGCTGATCATCCTGTTGTGCATACCTCTCGCCTTGTGGGGGAGAGAAGGAGAAATTATGAAAAAGATTCTAAGCATCACCCTTGTACTGTTGCTTGCATGCTCGTTGTTTGCAGCCGGTGCCAAAGAGCAGGCAACCTCCAAGACCATTGTTGTTGGAGCAACCCCCGAACCCCATGCCGCATTCCTTAACCTGATTGTCGAGGACCTTGCTGCAGCCGGTTACACCCTCAAGGTGCAGGAGTTCACAGACTATGTGACACCGAACGAAGCACTGGAGAGCGGGGAACTTGATGCCAACTTCTTCCAGCACATCCCCTATCTTGAATCTTTCAACAAGGAGAAGGGATATCATCTGGCCAATGCAGGCGGTATCCACGTCGAGCCGTTCGCCCTCTACTCGAAGAAGTTTAAGGCTCTTGCAGACCTTCCCAACGGTGCCACCATTGCAATTCCCAACGACCCGACCAACGAGGGAAGGGCATTGTTGCTGCTGCAGAGCGCCGGTCTGCTCACCCTCTCTGCAAATGCCGGTCTTGAAGCAACCCCGCTCGATGTTTCAGCCAATCCGAAGAATTTCAAGTTCCGTGAGATCGAGGCCGCCAGCCTTCCGCGTGTCCTGCAGGATGTTGATGCAGCCATCATCAACGGCAACTATGCCATTCCCGCCGGCCTGATCGCCACCCGCGATGGTTTGATCGTGGAAGGGTCGGACAGTCCGTATGTGAACGTGGTAGCGGTCAAGCAGGGTCGTGAGAACGATGCTGCTATCGTTGAGCTGGTCAAGGCTCTGCGCGGCGAAAAGATCAAGGCGTATGTCGCCCAGCACTACACCAATGGTGAGGTTGTCCTGGTTTCCAAGTAATCACTTATGTGCATCAATCAGCCTCCTGGCCTATGCTGGGAGGCTTTTTTGTATAGTTATACAAAATTATAAAATTTATAGGATAAATATGCATATAAATTGACAGATTTTGCATAAATATCTACAATTGGTATTCATTATCCTTGGAGGAACTCATGAAAGGACGCAGTTTTTTAACACTGAAGGATTTTACGACGGAAGAGATACTTGCACTCTTGCAGTTGTCGGGCGACCTGAAGGCCAAAAAGAAAGGACAGGGTTGTCCCTCCAAGCTTCAAGGAAAGTTGCTTGCAGGCAAGAACATCGTGCTCATTTTTGACAAGAGTTCCACCCGTACCCGTTGTTCCTTCGAAGTGGCGGCCTTTGATGAAGGGGCGCAGGTCACCTTCCTCACCAACAGCCAGATGGGAAAGAAAGAGTCGATTGAGGATACAGCCAAGGTGCTGGGCAGGATGTACGACGGCATCCAATACCGAGGTTTCTCTCCTGAAGTCATCCGTGAGATTGCACGGCACAGCGGTGTTCCTGTGTGGAACGGCCTTACCGACGACGACCATCCGACCCAGGTTCTCGCCGATGTGTTGACTGCTATGGAACATACGGGAAAAGAGCCAAAGGACCTGAAGTTTGCGTATATCGGTGATGGGCGCAACAATGTTTCCAATGCGCTGATGATAGGGGCTGCCAAGCTGGGTATGGAGTATCGTATCGCAAGTCCCAAGGAGCTGTTTCCATCCAACAGCCTGATTGCCGGCTTACAGGAGGATTGCAAGGCATCTGGAGCCATCATTTCGGTAACCTCTGATATCGCCGAAGCGGTGAAGGGAGTCGATGTAATCTATACCGATGTCTGGGTTTCCATGGGTGAGGAGGACCAGACAGATGCCCGTATCGCCCTGCTGAAGGACTATCAGGTGAGTATGGATGTCCTGAAGGCTTCAGGCAATCCAGAGGTGTTGTTCGAGCACTGCCTTCCCTCCTTCCACGATCTCAACACGGCGGTTGCGCAAGAGATTCATGACAAATACGGACTCAGCGAACTTGAAGTGACCGATGAGGTTTTCCGCAGCAAGCACTCGGTGGTGTTTGACGAGGCTGAGAACCGCATGCATACGATCAAGGCGGTGATGGTTGCAACCTTGACCGATATCTTCTGATCAGCACACTGAGAGAAGGAAAGCCGATGCAGGATGTTCACTCATCCTGCGTCCTTTTCTCGATATTGCAGAAATAACAATAAATGCTTGTATTTAAATGATTTATAGCGTTCAGATTCCTCCAATTGGATCATGATGAACCGGTTTGATGGAGTCAGAAAGACACTCGTGTATCAAAATGACCCACTTTACGTGTTCTCTCTGTGTGTGAGGGACTGGATTGTCTCAGTTTCGTATCTGCACACTCCGGCAGAGAGTATTCTTTTTATTGTAAAAAGTAGTAAATATATGCAATATAAGTAATTAAAGCACTTGTGTTGATATCTGATAAAACTTGGCACGCTTGTTGCATCTGTATTATCGAACCCGAAAAGGGAGCAAAAACAGAATACAACAGAATACGGAGGTGTACTATGAAATACTTGGCAAAACGTGATTACAATTCTCCGATGGTGTCAGCATTTGACTCGCTCTTCAATGACATGCTCGGTGACTGGGGCCTGATGCCCTCCCGCTTCCCTGCAGTCGACATTGTCGAGAACGACGATGCATATATCTTGGAAGCTGAGCTCCCGGGCTACAAGCAGGAGGAAGTGAAGGTCAATGTCGAGAAGCATGTACTGAGGCTGAGCTCCACCAAGCAGAGCAAGAGGGAGGAGAAGGACAAGGACAAGAAGAGACTAGTCACCGAACGCTGCTACCAGAGCTTTGAGCGTGCCTTCACCCTTCCTGAGGATGTGGATGAGGAGAAGATCGAAGGACAGTTCTCTGACGGGCTTCTGAAGCTCACGCTTCCCAAGAAGGAAGTTGCAAAGCCCAAGGCCATTGAAGTAAAGATTAAATAAACGGTTGAAACAACCTGTCCTGTACATGCAAGACCCCGCATTCGTGCGGGGCCTTTGCATGTTCAGCTTTGGATCAATGTTGCATAGAAGGTTACGGCAAGCCGGATATTCTCTTCGCTGATGCGCTCATCAACCCCATGCATGCGAGCGACCTCGCTTTTGTCCATGCGTACCGGAGTAAAGCGATAGATGTGGTTGCTCAGGTTTTGATACTTGCGTGCATCGGTGGCTCCGAGCATCAGATAGGGAGTCACCACGGCGTTGCTGAAACACGCTGTGATGGTGTTTGCAAGGTGGGAGAACACCTCGCCCTTGGCAGGGCTCACCTCGGATGCAGGGGTGAAGCGGACCACCTTGAGCTTGACTGCAGGGTCATCGATGACTTTCTGCATCCAGAGAAGCACTTCCTCCTGCGTCTGGGTCGGCAGCAACCGGACATTGACCATTGCCGTGGCTTGCTCGGCGATGACATTGCTTTTGTCGCTTGCTTCAATCATCGTGGGGACGACTGTTGTCCTGACCAGCGCGTTGAGGGTGGCATTCTTGCTGAAGACTCCAAACAGTATGGGCTTGGTGATCCAGGAATTCAGAAAAAGAAACCGGTATGCAAAACTCCCTTGTCGACCCAGAGATTCCAGCATCGCCTTGACAGGGGCGGTGAGCCTGGCCGGCATGGATTTGCTCTCCAGCCGATGGACAGCCCTGCCGACTCTCCCCAGAGCTGTGGGGAAGGTGGGAGTGGAAGAGTGGCCTGCGCTGCATTGTGCCGACAACTGTACATCCATGTACCCTTTCTCAGCTACCCCGACCACTGCAATGTCCTGTTCAAACCCCTTGATGTAGCGTTGGCTGACCACCCCTCCCTCATCGAGAATATAGGCAAACTGCAGGTTCTGTTTTTCAAAATAGGAAGCGATGGTGCCGGCTCCCATGAGCGAACCATTGCACTCCTCGTCGCAACCGAAGGCGACGTAGCATGTCCTGCTTGGTTTCTTGCCCTCTGTGAGCAGCGACTCAAATGCCGTGAGGATGGCAACTGCCTGGATTTTGCAATCAAAGCTCCCTCTGCCGTAGAGATATCCATCCTCGACAGTTCCGGAAAACGGCGGGTGCGTCCATGCCTGCTCTTGTGCTCCCACGACGTCAAGGTGTGCGGTCAGGAGAAACGGGAGAGCCTCTGGATTCTCGCCGGGGAAACGGTACACCTGGTTGTAAGGGCCTGCACCTGATGGAATGCGGAACGTTTCACAAAAAGGAAAGGACTGTGCAAAGAGTTCTTTCAGGCGCGTAAACTCCTTCCAATCGGTTTGGGTCGGATCTTGGTGGGAGATGGTTTTGCACTGCACAGCCGATCTGAGCACTTCGATGGCACCCGGTGCCTCGATGGTGCGGGCCAAGGATCTGATGGATGTCTTCGATCGGCCCTGCATGAGAGTACGGGTGGTCATGATGAGCAGCAAAAGCAGAACAAGGCCTGCAAGGAGAGATAAAACCATGCTGAATCTCCAAATCCATTCTAGTGTTTTTTACATTATAATGATATATTGTTCAGTAACAAGAGTTTTAGAGCCGAACCAGGGAGTTAAGAGACGCATGCCCAAGAAGATAGATCATGAGCAGAGAAAGGAGAAAATCCTGCAAACGGCACTGAAAGTGTTTGCTCGGGAGGGGTATCGTGACTCCAATCTCTCCTTGATCGCCACCGAGTGCGGTATTTCCCGGCCCACCATCTATCAATACTTCAAGGACAAGGAAGAAATTTATTACTATGCCGTAAAGCTGGTTACCGGGCGGATGTTCAACAAGTACGCTTCCTTTGCCTGGTCGACCGACCAGGATTACGTTGTACGGATCACCAACATCTGCCTGGATATCATGCAGACGGCCAGTGAACATGAAGGGGAGCTGACCAGCTTGGTCGATGTGATGCTGCAAATGAAGAAGGAAGGCAGGGATTTCAATGAGATCATCCTGCGCCGGACCGCCAAGCTCACCATCCTGTTCAAACGACTGCTGCGGATGGGCATCAAGGAAGGGGACATCATAGCTTGCGATGTGAACCGGGTTGCCGACCATCTGTTGCTGTTGCTCGAGTCCTCCTGCTTCCAAGTCGCTTTTCTCGATACCTTTGATATGCAGCACTCCAAAAATCTGGTCAGCACCTACCTGGCATTCTATAGTGCCAATGCACTTCCTAGTCGATAAGGCAAAACCTCAGTATATTGGATGCGTACAGGACGAGGCCCTCATCAGGGTCGGGTTGCTTCATGCCTGAAGGTGAGGAGTATCCATGAATTTAGACAAAATGACTATTAAATTGCGTCAAGCAATTGCTGACGCAGACATGCTTGCCAACGAACACGGCAATGCCGAGATTACCACCGAGCACCTGATTCTGGCCCTTCTGGACCAGAAGGACGGGCTGCTTCCTCCACTTCTCGAGCGGCTTGGCGTACCGCACAAGCAGGTGAAAGAGAAGGTTGAGAGTCTGCTCAACCGGCTTCCCAAGGCCTATGGGTCGAATGTCCAGCGTTCGATTTCTGCGCAATTGGGCAACCAGTTGTATGCTGCGGACAAGATTGCCTCTGAATTCAAAGACCAATATCTGAGTGCCGAACACGTCTTGCTTGCCGTTATCGAAGATGCAAGCCAGGTCGGCAAGGCGCTCAAGAGCCTGGGATTGACCAAGGATTCGGTGATGCAGGCGTTGCAGTCCATCCGGGGGAATCAAACGATACAGAGCGAGGACCCGGAGAGCCGTTACCAGGCCTTGGAGAAGTACTGCAGGGATATGACGACGCTTGCCCGACAGGGCAAACTCGATCCGGTCATCGGCCGGGATGAGGAGATCCGCCGCCTGATGCAGGTGCTTTCACGAAAGACCAAGAACAATCCGGTTCTCATCGGTGAACCCGGTGTGGGAAAAACCGCCATCGTCGAGGGGCTCGCCCTGCGCATCTCCTCGGGGGATGTTCCGGAATCCTTGAAGCATAAGCGCCTGCTCAGTCTCGATGTCGGTTCCTTGGTCGCAGGAGCGAAGTTCCGGGGAGAGTTCGAGGAACGCTTGAAAGCGGTGATAAAGGAAGTGACGTCCAGCGAAGGGGCGATCATCCTGTTCATCGATGAGTTGCACACCATCGTCGGGGCGGGGGCCAGTGAAGGTTCCACCGATGCCTCGAACCTCATCAAGCCGGCTCTCAGCCGGGGGGAGCTGCACACCATAGGGGCAACCACCTTGGATGAGTATCGGAAGTACATCGAACCCGACAAGGCGTTGGAGCGGCGCTTCCAGCCGGTGTATACCAAGGAGCCGTCGGTGGAGTCGACGATCGCCATCCTCCGCGGGCTCAAGGAGCGCTATGAAGTACACCACGGTGTGCGGATCAAGGATGAGGCGCTCGTGGCGGCTGCTACGTTGAGCAACCGCTACATCACCAACCGGTTTCTTCCCGATAAGGCTATCGACCTGGTGGATGAGGCTGCAAGCCAGCTGAAAATGGAGATCGAGAGCCAGCCTGATGAGCTTGACCAGATCGAGCGCAGGATACTGCAGCTGAATATCGAGGACCAGGCACTCAGCCGCGAGACCGACAAAGCCAGCGAGGAGCGGCGTGAGAAGCTGCACAAGGAGCTTGGCGACTTGAAGAACAAACGCGATGCCATGCATCTGCAGTGGGTCAACGAGCGCTCGTTCATCGCCAAGCTGCGCGAGAGCAAAGCCCGCTTGGAGCAGTTGAACCTGGAAGAGCAGCGTGCCGAGCGTGAAGGCGACCTTGCCAAGGCGGCCCAGATCAAGCACGGCCAGATTCCTGAACTTGTCAGGGAGATCGAGCGGATGAACCAGCAGCTTGCCGCCATACAGAGCGAAGGCAACCAGATGTTGCGTGAAGAGGTGAGCGAGGATGATATCGCCCGCATTGTCAGTAACTGGACAGGCGTTCCCGTAGCGAAAATGAAGGGCAGCGAGATGGTCAAATACTTGCATTTGGAAGAGACGCTCTCAGAGCAGGTAGTCGGCCAGAAGCAAGCTATCGAGGCGGTCAGCAATGCCATCAGGCGCAATAAGGCGGGGATCTCCGATGAACACAAGCCGCTGGGAACCTTCCTGTTCGCAGGTCCCACCGGAGTCGGGAAAACCTTGCTGGCCAAGGTGCTTGCCCAGCTGCTCTTCGATGATGAAAAGGCTTTGACCCGCATCGACATGAGCGAGTACATGGAGAAATTTTCCGTCAGCCGCCTCATCGGAGCTCCCCCGGGCTATGTCGGGTACGACCAAGGAGGTCAGCTTACCGAGGTGGTCAGGAGAAGGCCGTACTCCGTGATTCTCTTTGATGAGATTGAGAAAGCGCATCCTGATGTCTTCAACGTCCTGTTGCAGTTGCTTGACGACGGCCGATTGACCGATGGCCAGGGCCGGGTGGTCGACTTCACCAACTCAGTCATCATCATGACGAGCAACCTGGGCAGCCAGCAACTGCTGAGTGCTGCAAGCCATGCAGAAGGGGTGAGCATGGTCAACCAGATCATCCACAACTCCTTCAAGCCCGAGTTCATCAACCGCCTGGATGAGATCATCGTCTTTGAACGGCTCGGAGAGGAGCAGATCCACAAGATTGTGGGGCTGCAGCTGAAGCAACTGCAGCATCGCCTGGAGAAGCGGGGATTCTCCCTGAAGTGGGATGAGGATGTGGTGGATGCCCTGTATCGCGAGGGCTATGATCCTGCTTTCGGGGCCAGGCCGCTGAAGCGGGCGATCCAGCGGATGGTGGAAGATCCCTTGTCGGTCAAGCTGCTCGATGGCAGCTTTGCCCCCGGTGCTTCCATTCATCTTACGATGGAGGGCTCTGAGGTGGTCGCCCGCTAGCAATCAGCGCCCGATACTCATCCAAGGTGTCGATGTCGAGGATGTAGGCTTCTTCCTCCACATCGATTGCCTGCACCTCGTAGGATGAGAGCAGGCTGCGCATGGTAAATGGGCCGTCTTGGTTTTTGATGATTGAGAGAAAGGGTGGGGATAGAAGCACCGGATGGCCCATTCTGCCTTTGTACCTGGGCCTGACGGCTTCGTGCGTTGCAAAGCAGGCCAGGTGACGGTAGTGTCTCGCCTCGATCAGGGGCATGTCGGAAAGGGAGATGAAGAAGCTTTCACCCTCTCTGAGGTGGCATGCCCCAATGCGGGTGGATATGCCTTGGCCCTGCTCATAATCCGGATTGTGGACGATCAAAAGCTTGTCGCAGGCGAGGTCTTCGATGGCGGATCGAACCTCATCGGCCCTGTACCCGGTCACCACGACCGTGAAGAGATCTGCAAGCAGGGACTGCTGTACCGCGTGATGGACCAATGGTGCTCCCCGATAGGGAAGCAACAGCTTCTTTCCTTCACTGCGTAAGCCAAGCCCTGCGGCCAACAAGAGATTTTGCATGCTGCTTCCTTGAGTGAGTGTTCCAAAACCATTATACTCGGTGCCATTATGATTGCCACCTATTTCAACGCCCTCATGGTTATTGTCGGTTCCCTGCTTGGATTGCTGGTGAAGAACAGGCTCAAGGCTTCCTACCAGGAGGTTGTATTCACCTCTTCGGGGTTGATCACTTTAGTCATTGGAATTTCCATGGCGATGCAGACCGGATCGTATCTTATTTTGCTCTTCTCTGTAGTGATTGGAGGCTTTATCGGCTATGCCTTGAGAATCGAGGATGGAGTGCTCGCCCTGGGCACCTGGATGGAAAGAAGACTATCCAGAGGGAAAGGCAGTGCCGAGAGCGCCCGCAATTTTGCCTTGGGCTTTCTCAATGCATCACTCTTGTTCTGCAGTGGTGCCATGACCGTGGTGGGGTCCATCCAGGCTGGGACGGTCGGTGATTATCAGTTGATCCTGGTCAAGTCGATCATGGATGGATGCATGGCGATCATCTTCAGCGCCGCCTACGGCCCCGGAGTATTGGCGAGTGCCTTGTTCATCCTGGTGTATCAAGGGTTTTTCACGCTTGCCGGCGGGGCCATCGCTCCGGTTCTCGGGGAAACGGGGATTAACGAGCTGGCAGCTGTAGGCGGGGTGCTGTTGATGATGATCGGCTTCGGCCTGCTCGATATCCGCAAGAGCAAGACCGGAAACTTCCTTCCTGCCATGGTCATCGCTCCTCTCTTGACGTTGGCGTCTCCGATGATCAAGTCTTTCGTGCAAGGGATTGGTTTCTGAGATAGGAAACAAGCGGTCTGAGAATGAGCAATTCCTGAGGCTCAAGGTCATCAATCCACATCTTGAGCTCCTTTTTGCAGGTCGGGATATCTTCGGCGGCTTCTTCTTCGTCGTGTAGTTTGTACTCCAATCCGTACTCCAGCTGTTCGATGGTGACTCCCGCTTTCTCGGATATCTTGAGCAAAACGCTCATCGGGGGGCGCCTGTCTGTATGTATCCAGCTGGAGAGAGTGCTCCGCTTCACCTCAAGCTGGTTGGCCAAATCGACAACCGATGGTGCACGCATCAATATTTTCACTCTATCCCAAAATTTTGACATGCTATGAATATAGCAAGGGACAGGGGAGAATGACGAGAATATGTCATCAAAATATACTATATTTTATAACATATTCCTAACTACAATGTGAGTAAGAAAATATATTATTACATGGTGACGAAAAAATATCACCCCGATTATCGAGGTGATATCCCTACGTCAGAGGACTCTCTTACATGCGCTTTTTTGCATCCTGCAGGGCGGTGTCCTCACCGGTATCCTTGGCAACAGGACACGGCTGGATATCCCATATGTCCCTGGCGTACTCTGAGATTGTCCGGTCGCTGGAGAACTTCCCGCTTGAGGCAACATTCAGCACCGCCCGCCGGTTCCACTCCATGCTGTCTTGTGCATAGAGCTCCCTCGCCGCCCGGTGTGCTTCGCTGTACATTCTCAAATCTGCAAAGTGGTAGTATCGGTCGCCCTCCTCGAAGAGGCTTCTGCGCAGCGGTTCGAAGATGTTCGGTTCATTGATGTTGAAGTATCCACTGAACAGCAAGTCGATTGCTTTCTTGATCTCCTTGTCCGCCATGACAACCGAGAAAGGATCGTAGGTATGGCTGAGCTTTGCAATTTGTTCTTCGGTATTGCCGAAAATGAACATGTTTTGTGCCCCCGCTTCCTCTGCAATTTCCACATTCGCGCCATCCATCGTGCCGATGGTCAATGCTCCGTTGCACATGAACTTCATGTTTCCAGTTCCTGATGCCTCGGTTCCTGCGGTGGAAATCTGTTGGCTGAGGTTTGTGGCGGGAATGATGATTTCCGCCATGGAAACACGATAGTTGGGCATGAAGTAGATGGCCAGACGGTCGCGGGTTACAGGATCTGCATTGATCACTTTTGCGATGTTGTTGATGAGCTTGATGATCAGTTTGGCATTCACATACCCCGGTGCCGCCTTTCCTCCGAAGAGGAAGGTGGTGCTTTCCATGTTCCTTGTCGCCTCGCCGCCGTTCTTCAGGTCATTGTAGATGAGCAGAATGTTCAGCGCATTGAGCAGCTGGCGCTTGTACTCGTGAATCCGCTTGACTTGTACGTCAAAGAAGGAGTGAGGGTTGATGATCATTCCGCTCTCTGCTTTCAGGAATGCTGCAGAGCGGACTTTGTTTTCTTCCTTGATGGCTTTGAAGTCCAAGAGGAAGTTCTTGTCCTGTGCAAAGGGGGTGAGATCGGAAATCTTGCTGAAATCAGTGATCCATGCGTCCCCGATGGCACTCTTGATCAGGTCGGCAAGCTTGGGATTTGCCGCAAGCAGCCACCTTCTTTGGGTGATGCCGTTGGTCTTATTGTTGAACCGGTCGGGGAAAATCAGGTTGAACTGCGGGAACATCTGTTTCTTGAGCAGCTGTGAATGAAGCGCGGCAACCCCGTTGGTACTGTGGCTGCCGATGATGGCCAGGTTTGCCATCCTGACCTGCTTCGGGTTGGATTCCTCGATGATGCTGATCTTGCCGAGCATCTGGGGCTGCAGGGGGAAGTAGGAGACTGCCTGTTGCAGGAAGCGATGGTTGATTTCATAGATGATCTGCATATGGCGCGGCAGGATCTTCTGCAACATCGGAAGCGACCATTTCTCCAAGGCCTCGGGCATCAGGGTGTGGTTTGTGTAGGCCAGCGTCCTGACCGTAATATCCCAGGCGCTGTCCCAATCGAGCATCTCCTCGTCCAGCAGTATGCGCATCAGTTCCGGTACTGCAAGCGAGGGGTGGGTGTCGTTGAGCTGGATGGCGGCAAAATCAGGAAGCAGGGACCAGCTCTTATTTTCCCGCTTGAAACGCCTGACGATGTCGGCAAGCGAGCAGGCGACAAAGAAGTACTGCTGCTTCAGCCGCAGTTCCTTGCCCATGTATAAGGTGTCGTTGGGGTAGAGGACCTGGCTGAGGTTCTCCGCAGATATCTTGGAACGCACTGCCTCGGTGTAATCACCGTCGTTGAACTCATGGAAGTTGAACTCCTCAGGGCTCTTTGCAGACCACAAACGCAAGGTGTTCACTGTCTTGCAGCCGTATCCGATGATGGGGGTATCGTACGCGATGCCTTGCACGACCTCGCTTCCGATCCATTTGAATTGGTCCTTGCCCCGTTCACGGATGACTTGCACTTCGCCGCCGAATTGCACCGGGTAGACTACATCGGGTCTCAACACTTCCCAGGGGTTCCCATCACGCAGCCAGTTGTCGGGTTGTTCAGCCTGCCAGCCGTTCTTGATTTGCTGGCGGAAGATTCCGTAGTTGTATCGGATGCCGTAACCGTAGGCAGGGATCTCAAGGGTTGCCAGTGAATCCAAAAAACAGGCTGCAAGCCGGCCGAGGCCTCCGTTGCCCAGTCCTGCATCGGGCTCCATCTCGCTTAATTCCTCGTAGGTATACCCGAGGGATGCGAGGGCTTCCCGCACCGGTCCCTCAATCCCAAGGTTGATGATGTTGTTGGTCATGGCGCGACCCATCAGGAATTCGAGCGAGAGATAGTACACCCGCTTTGCACTCTGTTGTCTTTGCATCTTCCTGCTGAGATTCCATTGGTGTATGATCCTGTCGCGGACGGTAAGGGCGAGCGCGGTGTAACGACCCTCCTGGGTGGTATGGTACATATCGGCGTCTTGGCTGTATTTGAGATGCTCGGCAAAGTCCTGAGCGATGTCTTTTGCGGTATGGCCGTATCGGGTCTTTTGTTGATCCTGCATAGGAACTCCTTGTAATTGGTACAAATAACTCGTATAAACTATATATGATAGAGAACAACTGGGCAACAGGTCCAAGTTTTTCCCTAATGTTGTTGATGGATATTGACAAAAAGAACGCACTCTGGTAAGTTTGCTTCTGCATGTTGCAGGCTGATATACTCGTGGATGCCGTGTAATGTGACCGACGCCCTTGTAGCTCAGTCGGTAGAGCACCACCATGGTAAGGTGGGGGTCAACGGTTCAAATCCGTTCGAGGGCTCTTTTTTTATCCCCTTCCGGTTTAGTAGGATGGGTATGAGGTGAACACTCACCGAGGAGCATGAAATGGGTGAAGCAAAGAAAAAAGGTCCCGTGGAGAAAATTGCTCTCCAGTGCACCGAATGCAAGCAGAAGAACTATACCACCGAAAAGAATCGGAGAAATACTCAAGGAAAGCTTGAGTTGAGCAAGTATTGTCCGTTTGAACGCAAGCACACCTTGCATCGCGAGACAAAGATTAAATAAGGTAGTTTCGATCGAGAAGCGAATAGGCCAATAGCTCCAATTGGTAGAGCGCTGGTCTCCAAAACCGGATGTTGAGGGTTCGAGTCCTTCTTGGCCTGTTGGCTTCTCGATCATTTCCACAAGGAGCCTTTCATGAAGAAGCTTTTAAAGTATTTCAAGGAGTCCCACCAGGAACTGAAGAAAGTTGTCTGGCCCTCCCGTGAAGCTGTCATTTCTTCGACTAAGGTCGTACTTGTTTCTACAGTCATCGTCGCAATATTCCTTGGGTTGGTGGACTTCCTCCTGCTCAAGGGTGTGCTGTTTATTCTGTAAGGCGGCGACATGGCAAAGGGCTGGTACGTAGTACATACTTATTCGGGATACGAACAAAAGATTGAGCGAATCATCAACAAGATGCGCGAGACCGATACGGACTTCGCGCTCGTTTGCA
>JAAZAT010000212.1 GCA_012514185.1 Spirochaetales bacterium
AAGCATGTATGCTCTTCCAGCATCACTACTATTTTCAGCAGGTCCTGCTTGTATGCTTGCTGCCATGTTTTTGAGATCCTTCTATAAACATATTGGTGTTTATACAATAAATAACTATAATAAAGAGAGTAAAAGTGTTTTGTAAAATATCGTAGCTAAATTTTGCTTAATATATAATTAAATTTACATAGTTATTTAACAATATTTTCTATACTTTTTCACAAATTTACTTTGACATGGATGCAAGTCCAACGTAGACTGTTTTTTGGGACAACCCCACATAAGGAGAATGTTTGATGAAAAAAATCGTACTTTTATCGGCAACCTTGCTTCTCGCAATAAGCATGTTATTTGCGGGCGGCGTTGCAGAGTCTAAAGCAGCACCTGCAGCACCTGCTGTTTCCTATGAAGTAACCGAACCGATTACCATTGAATGGTGGCATGCTCTCGAGCAGCAGTATTGGCCGCTGGTGGACGAGATTGTAGGTGGTTTCAACAGCACCCATCCCCTGATCAAGGTGGAAGCAAAGTACATCGGCAACTACACCACGCTCAATGAGACGTTGGTGGCAGCCCATGCCGCCGGCACCGGTCTTCCAGCCCTCAGTGCTGCAAATACTCCCTATGTTGCAGAGTATGGAAAAGGCGGACTGACCGAGGACTTGACACCGTATATCAAGGCAACCAACTACGATATCGATGACTTTGGCGCGGGTATGATCGCAGCCACAAGCTATGAAGGCAAGCAGGTCACCGTACCGTTCCTCATCTCCACCCAGGTCATGTACTACAACAAGACCATGGCTGAGAAAGAGGGCATCGTCATTCCTGCCAAGATCGATGACATGGAAGCTTTCCTTGCAAAGGCAACGAAGAAGGCTGCAGACGGCACCACCACCCGTTGGGCAACCATCATCCCCGGTTGGGATCAGTGGTATTTTGAAACCTTCTATCTCAACAGCGGTGTGAAGATTGTCAATGACGACCGCGTCAGCACAGACCTTGCAGGTCCTGCCGCAACCGCTCTTACCAAGAAGTTCCAGGATTGGGTGAAGAAGGGGTACACCTATTGGGCATCAGGTACCAGTGCTTCTTCCAACATGAGGCAGAACTTCATCGATCAGAAGGCTTTCTCGGTCATCCACACGAGCTCGCTGTACAACACCTACATCAACTTGGTGAAAGACTTTGAGGTTGGCATGGCTTGGCTGCCTGCCGGCGAGACCAAGAAGAGCGAGATCGGAGGCAGTGTCCTGCTCATCCCCGCAAAGAACGACCAGAAGACCAAGAATGCTGCATGGGAATTCCTGCAGTATCTGATCGGCAAGGACGTGAACATGAAGTGGGCTGATGGAACCGGATACATCCCGACCAGAAACTCTGTTCTCAACACCAGCGAAGGTCAGGAGTTCTTGCAGAGGAAGCCTGCTTTCAAGGCAATTTTCGACAATCTTGATGAGATCAACCCCCGCATCCAGCATGCAGGTTGGAACCAGCTGGCTACCATCTGGAAATCCTATCTCGACCAGATCATGATCGAAGGTGTAAGCGTTGACGAAAATCTTCAGCTGATGGCTGAGGAAATCAACGAAGTCCTCGCAGACTCTGAGTAAGCTTGTATGCATTCCATTGCCGTCCAGCAACTTGCTGGGCGGCATTGTCTCTTTCTGAATGGATAAGGATAGAATACTATAATGAAGCAGCAAAAGTCCCTGCATAGGCGAATACAGGAAGGTAAAGATTTTGGAACGGTTTTACCTGCATTGTTGTTCCTGGGCATCTTTGTCTACTATCCGGTGGTACAGGTGGTGCGCATCAGTTTCACCAACTGGAATCTCATCAACGACAATTATTCATACGTCGGGATGAAAAACTGGATCTGGCTGTTCCAAGGATCAGGTACCAAGTATTTGATCAACTCATTGAAAGTTACAGCACTCTATACAATCGGAGAGTTGGCCATCACCATCATCGGCGGCATGCTCTTCGCAATCATCTTCAATCGAATAACCAAGAGCTTTTCTGTCATGCGCGCTTTGGTCTTCTTGCCCAAGTATGTGGCCATGTCCAGCGCTGCAGTAGTTTTTATTTGGATACTCAATACCCAAAACGGTATTTTAAACTATTTTTTGGAACAACTGGGACAAAGCCGGGTCAACTGGCTCGGTGATAGAAATCGAGCATTGGGCTCGATCCTCATGCTTACCGGATGGAGAACTGTCGGTTATGGCATGATGATCTACATCGCATCGATGCGTGGGATCAGCTCAAGCTACTATGAGGCTGCATCTATTGATGGGGCCAGCAAGTTTGTGCAATTCACCAGGATCACCTTGCCGTTGCTCTCTCCGACCACCTTGTTCCTCTTTGTCACTACCTTCATCTCTGCAATGAAAGTATTCCAATCGGTCGACGTATTGACCGGAGGCGGTCCGTACCGGTCCACTGAAGTTATCGTATTCATGATATACAAGTATGCGATGGAAGATTTCAGGATGGATCGTGCCGCCACCATTGCAGTCTTCTTCTTTGTCATCCTGCTTGCAATTACTGCAGCCACGATGAAGATTTCAAGCAAGAGGGTGAACTATGACGCATGAACCTCTTTCCCACGACCAGGCTGTCCTGCTCAATCAGAGGGCGATTGCAAAACGAAAGGTTGCAACCGTCCTACAGTATGTGTTTGCCATTGCTGTCACCCTCTTCATGATCTTTCCGCTCTACTGGATGTTCATTACCAGTGTTAAGTCACAAGAAGAAGTATTGTTGGCACTTCCTACCTTCTGGCCCAGGGAATGGCATTTTGAGAACTACCGCAATGTACTCAGCCGAGCGAATTTCAGCAAGTATTATTACAACACCATCATAATGACGGCTGGAATCTTGTTCAGCCAAGTCGTGACCGGCGTGTTGGCTGCCTATGGTTTTTCCAAAGGGC
>JAAZAT010000283.1 GCA_012514185.1 Spirochaetales bacterium
CTGATGTGTCCTGGGCTTGGAATATAATTCATCACGAATCCGGTGAGAGACAAAATCCGACACCAGTTTCTGCTTATCCTGTCCAAGGGCACCAAAGCTGACGGTAATCTCCGCCTTCCTGTAAAAGATGGCTGTTATACCATGGATGATTTGGGTATGATCCTCTTCCACCACCCCAAGATCTTTGAGTTTGAGCAAGTGATGCTTTGCACTGGAGGGGGTCATGTTCAGACATCGCTGACCATTTTTGCCGTTGCCGGTCCCTCGACACTCAACAGGTGGAGGATGTCCTGACGTTTTGGATGCATGAAGATCTGCAGCTGATTGTCATCGTTCAATGGGAGTACTTTCATAACAATTTATATATCATAACAATTATTGTTATGTAAAGAGGCAGTCCACAACACTTGTACAATTTGCTCATCCCTGTTAGTATCCTCTACGAATGACGTCGATTTGATAGCCTCCCGGCTTGCGGGCGTCAATAAAGAAACTTGCTAAAAGGGGAGCGCAACAATTCTCAGAATTGAGTTCCTCCTTCCCCAAGTTCCCAAAGGAAGGGTGTATGCTGGCACACGGATCACACATTTTCACATCAGAATCAGTAAGCGAAGGACATCCGGACAAAGTCTGCGATCAGATTAGCGATGCCGTTCTCGACACATGTCTTCGCCAGGACCCTAAAAGCAGGGTTGCCTGCGAGGTCTTTGCTACTACCGATACCGTAATTGTAGGCGGAGAAATCACCACCAACGCCACATTGGACATCGACTCGATCGTCAGGGAAACCGTAAAGCAAATCGGCTATACCGAAGAGGGTTGCGGATTCGATTACAAGACCTTGAAGGTCATCAACCTGACCAACACCCAGTCGGCGGACATCTCCTTGGGGGTCAGCGCCGATACATCCCTGTTCGGTGAACAGGGAGCCGGCGACCAGGGAATGATGTTCGGCTTCGCCTGCGACGAAACCGAAGAGCTCATGCCCGCCCCGGTGATGTGGGCTCATCAGCTGCTGATGAGAGCGAGCCAGCTTCGCAAGGACGGGCATGCCCCATTCCTTCGCCCCGATGCAAAAAGCCAGGTATCGCTGCTCTATAAGGACGGAAAGCCGGTGCACATCGACTCGGTGGTCATCAGTCACCAGCACACTCCTGAAACCGACCGCAACCACCTCATCACCTTTCTGACCGACAAGGTTATCAAGGTGATACTCGACAAAACCGGCCTCTTGGATGAAAAGACAAAAATCTACATCAACCCGACCGGGCGCTTTGTCATCGGCGGTCCGAGCGGGGACACCGGCCTGACCGGCAGGAAAATCATCGTCGACACCTATGGCGGCATGGGCCGTCACGGTGGTGGAGCATTCAGCGGCAAGGATCCCTCCAAGGTTGACCGCTCCGCTGCATATATGGCCCGCTTTGTCGCCAAGAACCTGGTGGCGAACAAGTACTGCACCCGGTGCGAGGTGCAGCTCTCCTATGCAATCGGGGTACCCTATCCCATCTCCATCTATGTCGATACATTCGGGACTGGAACGATTGACGACGAGAAGCTTGAGGACCTGGTCAGGCAGAAATTCAACCTCTCTCCGGCAGGCATCATTCACAACCTCGATTTGCTCAGGCCCATCTATCAGCAGAATGTGAACTACGGGCACTTCGGCAAAGCTTCCATGCCCTGGGAACAAATCATCAACGTATAACCAGATTCGGCTGATAGGTTCTCAAGAGAGGAAGACGCTTCTCAATCTCCCCGCGTGACAGGCTGGGGAGATTGATTAGTTTCTCATCCTCTTTTTTATAGTGCTTGGGAAGCCGATACTCCTGCAAGTACCAACGCTGGAGGGGAGGATACTCCTCGACCATGCAGCAGAGGTCCTCCATCGCCAACGTTGGAGCAAGGGTGGTTCTCACTTCATACGAAAAGTCCGGATGGTTCTTATGGTACTCATTGAGAAGAGCCACGCTCTGTTTCACAGCGAGAGCATCACCATTGCCACCGACAAACTGGGTGTATCTTTCGAAAGGAGCTTTCACATCCACGGCTGCATACGAAAGCAAAGCCGAGTCAAGCAGCCGTTCAACAACCTCGGGCTTGCTGCCATTGGTATCCAATTTGACTGCAAATCCAAGATTCCTGATATTGCCAATGAAGGAGAGCAGGTCTTTCTGCAACGTAGGTTCACCGCCGCTTACCACCACTGCCTGGATGAAGCCCTTGCGTGCCAACAAAAAAGATTGTATTTCTTGATAGCCTAATATACCGGTACTCCTCCCTATAAGTGATCTATTATGGCAGTAGAAGCAATCATAATTGCATCCTTGGCAGAAAAAAACACTACATAGTTTCTTTGGATAATCCAGCACGGAGGAAGCTTCCAGTCCTGCAATATTCATGAGACTTGCACCGTATAAAACGTACGTTGACGATGTTCCTCCTGCTTGCCCGGATGAAAATCCTGCTTCGGTCTGAGATATCCCACCACCCTTGTCCACACCTCGGTAGCCGATCCGCACAAGGGACATTGTTCCACTTCCCCATCCAGATATCCATGATTTTTGCAGGTGGAGAAGGTGGGGGTGAGCGACAGATAGGGAAGCTTGTACCCTCTGAACGTTGTTTTGACCAACTGCTTTGCAACTTCTACGTCCCTGATCCGTTGGGCCAGATAGAGATGCAGGACCGTCCCACCGGTATACTTGCACTGCAGTGCATCCTGTTTTTCCAGCGTTTCGAACAGGTCGGAGGTGTAGCCGACCGGCAGCTGGGAGGAGTTGGTATAGTACCCGACGTTCTCTCCAGCAGTAATGATATCAGGATACTGGAGCAGGTCGAGATGAGCCAGCCGGTAACTGGCTCCCTCGGCAGGGGTGGCTTCGAGGTTGTAGAAGTTGCCCGTGTCGTTTTGGAAGCCACTGATGAGCTCTCTCAACCGATCCAGCACCCGCAAGGCAAACTCTTGTCCTGTTTGGGTGACCAAGGAACCCTGACGCCCGAAGAGATTCAGGCAGGCCTCCTCCATCCCAACAAGGCCGATGGTGCTGAAATGGTTCGCCCAATACATGCCAAGCCTTTGTTGTACATCTGCCAAGGACTTTTGGCTGAACGGGTACATACCCAGCTCAGTTTGTGTTTCAATGACTTTCCGTTTGATCTCGAGACTCTCTTTGGCAAGCTCTGCAAGCGTGGCAAGCTTTTGGAGAAACAACTGCTCTGATTTCGTCTCATAAGCCAGTCTCGGCAGATTGAGGGTCACCACCCCGATTGAACCGGTAAGAGGATTCGATCCGAACAATCCACCACCGCGCTTTCTGAGCTGGGAAGTATCGAGGCGGAGTCTGCAGCACATGGAAAGGGCATCCTCGGGTGAAAGATCGCTGTTCACATAGTTGGAGAAGTAGGGAATCCCGTATTTTGCAGTCATGGAAAAAATGGCATCCACCACCTTGCTTTCCCAAGGGAAGTCCTTGGTTACCTTGTAGGTTGGAATGGGAAAAGTGAACACCCTGGCCGAAGCATCCCCCTCTTCCATGACTTCACAGAAGGCAAGATTGAGGATTTCCATCTCCTTCTCAAACATCTCATAGGTCTCCGCCTGTGCCACTCCTCCCCTGATTACCGGAACATCCCGAAGAGAAGCGGGTACAACCAAATCGAATGTCAGATTTGAAAAGGGGCATTGGAATCCGACGCGGGTCGGAACATTGAGATTGAATACGAACTCCTGCAAAGCCTGCTTCACGTCGTGATAGGAGAGATTGTCGTAGCGTATGAATGGGGCAGCATAGGTATCAAAAGAGGACCAGGCCTGGGCTCCTGCGCACTCCCCTTGGAAGGTGAACGTTGCATTGACAATCTGGCCGAGCAGTGAACGGAAATGCCTTGCCGGTTTGCTGCTGACTTTTCCATCCACACCGCCAAATCCATTGACCAACAGCTGGCGAAGATCCCACCCACAGCAATACGGACCGAAAAATCCGAGGTCGTGAAGGTGCAAGGCCCCGCTTTCATGCGCCGCCTTGATTTCTTTGGGGTAGATTTCATTGAGCCAATACTGTTCGGTGAAGCGTTCGCGGATGAAGTTGTTCATCCCGTTTACCGATCGGCGGGTATTGGCATTTTCCTTGGTCTGCCAGGTCGTCTGGCCCAAGTAGGAATCAAAGAGGGCGTTTGTTGCCTTGATGAGAGCCTTGCCCTCACGCACTCTCTCCCGTTGATTACGGTACAGGATATAGGCTTTCGCCGTCTCCTTGGCTCCACTGTCCATCAAGGCTTGTTCGACCAGATCCTGGATGTGTTCCACCGTGATTGGATTGACGCCCTTCATGTCGACAAGTACCAACGCTGCCACTTTTATGGCATCGACATCCTGATGAGCAGCGGTTGCTGCCTTGTTGACTGCATTGATGATTTTCTGAACCTCGCAGAGAACCACCTGCCCGTCCCGTTTGACCACCTGCTGTTGCATGGTTTCCTCCTGACAGAGTATGGACAAAGAGACGGTGCTTTGATTGCACACGCCTCTGTCATGCTCCGTGACGGCGTGTCTGTACAGGCAAGGTCTTCTGGCTCAGGTTCATCGACTACGCTGCCTTCCCGGATTGTTCCAGTGGCTGTTAGCGGAATCTCCCCTTTACAGCGGCGGGACCGCGCGGGCTTTTCACCCACTTCCCTTTTCCTATACACACAAGATATAGTGTTTAGTACCATACGGTACACTACTAACAGTAGGACCGATGGTGTATCTTGTCAAGGTATTTGATAAAAAATGGGGACCGAAGTCCCCAGTGTTGTCAGTGTCTTTGATTGGTGATTCGGATCTGCTTGTACAGTCCCTCGCCTTCACTCTTGGTCTCTACACCCCCGAAATCATTGAGGGCGGTGTGTACCAACCTTCTTTCATACGGGTTCATCGGTTCAAGCAATCTGCTTCTGCCGCTCTTCTTGACCTGTTCGGCTGTCTTGAATGCCATTCTGATCAACTGCTCCTCATGACGCATGCGATAGTTTTCACTGTCGATGATGACCTTCAAATCAGGGTCGATCTGACCGGCGTACACATTGGCCAACAGCTGGATGGCATCAAGGTTCTTGCCCTTGCGGCCGATGATGATACTGGAGTTGTCACTCTCAATATTCAAACCGAGCTTGCGAGCCTTGCGGAAGGAGATGGAAACCTTGCCCTGATAACCCATCTTCTCAAGAATGGTTGCCACGAACAGCAAAAGCTTGTCCTCAAGGTCGCTGTTGATAGGAGCATCAAGCTCCTCCTCATCCTGCGCACCCTGTACATCGTACATCTCTTCAGGAACATCGTTCTCATCTTCAAAGTGAATTCTAATCTTTACATTGCTTTTCTTGAACAGTCCCTTGCGGACAGGCTCGACGATTTCCACATCGAAATCTTCCCGTTCAATGTGCAGTTCTTCTATTGCCTTTGCAATAGCTTCCTGCTCGGTACGTCCTTCGAATTCTTTCATCATATAGCTACTCCGTTCGGGGGACCAGATCCCCCGGATAATATTTCTTGTAGGAACTAGGTCCGCTTCTTTCCCTTGGGGCCCGGAAATTGCTGAACAGTGGCGCTCTTCTCCTCTGAGGCCTCCTTGCTCTTCTTCTTGTTGGTATACAACTGTTGGAAGATGGAGAGTGCGTTCATGACCGACCAGTAGAGAATCAAGCCGGAGGGTGCATTGTACAGGACGAAGAAGAACATCACAGGCATGCCGTAGGTCATGAATTTCATCATGCCCTGCTGGCCTGCTGCTGTAGTTGAGGCGTTCTGGGTGATTTTCATCGAGTAGATCATGCTGACCGTGTAAATGATCGGCAGCAGGTGCAACTGATTACCCAGGAAGGGAAGATTGAACCCAAAGGTGAATACCGTATCCGGCATGGAAAGGTCGGGGATCCAACCGGGAATGAACATGGCTCCACGAAGTTCAAAGTGCTTGTTGAGCAATCCATAGAAGGCAATGAGAATCGGGAACTGGAGCAGCATCGGTAGACATCCGCCCATCGGATTGATCTTTTCCTTCTTGTACAAAGCAGCCATCTCTTCGTTCTGCTTGGTCGGATTATCCGGATATCTCTCCTTAATCTCCGCCATTTTCGGGGAGAGGGAAGCCATCTTAGCCGTAGACTCCATACCCTTCTTGGAGATGGGATACAACACCAGCTTGAGCAGGAAGGTCAGGATGATGATGCCCACGCCATAGTTGGGAATCACCTTGTACAGCAGATTCAGGATGGTCTTCAGAATGGTCTCAAGCCATCCAAGCCAGGAGCTGCTGTCCAAAGCTTGCTCCAACTGGAGGTTTGCTACCCCGAAACTGTTCATTGAAGCATCATTGTAGATGGTCATGTCACCCTTCAGCTGAGGCCCTGCATAGAAGCGGAAGGTGTCGGTCTGCGATGCACTTTTAATGGCCGGCCGGGTCAGGAAAATGCTCGATTGAAGCGGCAGGCCGGCATCACTGTCCTCCAAGAGGCTGACGGTATAGTTGGTGGCATCGGGAATGGCGATCATGGAGAAGTACTTGCCGACCAAAGCAACCCAGGAAAGGGGCTTGGTGGTGGTGTAGGCGCCATTGCTGAGCTTGACCTGGTTCTTCTTGGAAGATCCATCTTCCTTGATGTAGAACCTTCTGTAGTTGTAGTTGTTGTCAAGAGAAGCAAACGACGGGCCGATCTGCGGCTCGAATGCCAAGGTGTAGGCGGCATTCTCGAAGGAGAGGGGGACGGCCTTGTTCACACTGTTCTTGGTGGCAACATCGATTTGGAACAAGTAGTCCTCGTTGCCGAAGGTGTAGGTCTTGGTGAGGGTGAACGGATCGCCTGCCCGCTTTCCATCTTCAGAAAGGAGGGCGAACTCCTGGGTGAAGATTACCTTGTTCCCGCTGATTTGATACCTGAAATTTGCATCGATGGGGTTGGTCTTGTCTTTTCCTGCATAGAGCAGGAAAGCATGGTTGGATTGCGGACTCTTGAAAAGCAGCTCCACCGGCTGCCCGTCGTCAAGGTGCTTCTTAAGCTTGAAGGAGGAGACCGAAGCGCCGTTGGGATTGAATTCAACAATGAAGTACTCGGTGGAGAAGGTGAAGGGTGTACTGGACCCCTGATTACCCACCGATACCAAGGAACCGGGCAGATTGCTGTTCCAAGCAATGTTGGAGGGAATCTGTGAATACTGGGCGGGTTCCAGGGTGGTGGTTGCGGCATTTGGCTGCTGGACTGCTTCCTGCGGGGCTGCCTGTTCTACAGGAGCGGGGGCGAAGAATGTGGTTTGGATGGTCATACCTACAGTAATGACCAAAACGGAAAGGACTATGGCTAGAATGGTATTTTTGTCCATATCTGCTCCTGATGATGAGGTGTGGTGAGAAAACGTTCACAGGAAAGATAGGCACATAACGAATTTCTGCAACAACAGGAGTGGGAAAGACTAATAAAAAGTCTTAAGGCTCGAGGAAGACTCCAGCCTTTTCACAGAGTGAGAGGAGTTGTTTTTTTTGGGATGTATGGTCATCAACCTTTCCTGGATATACGATGAATGCAAAATCGTAACCGGGAATCATCCGAGGCTTTTCATTTCGCCAGATTTCCTTGATCTGCCTGCGTATTCTGTTACGCTGAACAGCGCTTCCATAGTGACGGACGGGTATTACTACAATCCGGTCAACATCCAGCTGGTTTTGGCTAACAATCAGTTTTAAACCACGGCAGGTGTATGTCCTGCCGGTTTTAAATATTCGGTCAATCTCCGGTTTACGCTTTACAATTTCTTGTTTAGAAAGGCTTCTTCTCATCACATACGGACAGTTTGTGTCTGCCTTTGGCTCTCCTGCGGGCCAATACCAGGCGTCCGCCCTTCGTTGCCATACGAGCCCTGAATCCGAACTTTCTGTTTCTCTTGACTTTGCTGGGCTGGTAGGTTCTTTTTCCTTTGTAACTCATGAGATA
>JAAZAT010000224.1 GCA_012514185.1 Spirochaetales bacterium
ATATGCAAACGTATACGACAAAGGCATTGGCCTCGATGGCCCATGTGCATCCGAATACCTTACGCCTCTATGAGCGGCTCCAGTTCATCACCCGCTCTGAACGAAAAGCAAACGGCTATCGTGTTTTCACCGACATCCATGTGATTCAGATGCAGCTCACTCGTTTGGCCCTCCGATCGGAGATCCTGCAGCATGGATTGCGTGACCAAGCGTTGTACATCCTGCGACGGAGTGCCGATTTTGATCTGGGGGAGCCTTGGATGCTGCTGCCGCTTATGCTTCGAGCCTTGAAGAGGAGATAGTGCGATCACGCTCTGCTGTCGATAATGTCGCCTCACTCCTTGCCAGTGACTCTATCGGTTGCCCGCTCGCTCTTACCAGAAAGCAGGCGGCACAGCGATTGGGCCTCTCCATCGATACGCTGCGCAACTGGGAGCTCAACGGGTTGATCCAGACAAAACGCAGCAAGAATGGGTACCGCATCTATGACAGCGAGGATCTGAAGCGCCTTTCAATCATTCGCACGCTCAGACTGGCCAATTACTCGCTGATGTCGATTCTGAGATTGATGAACGGACTCGAAGATGCCGGTGAATCCGAGCTTGAGACGATTCTCAATACCCCTGCACCCTCCGAGGACATAGTCTCAGTTTGTGATCGGCTTCTGATCTCCCTGAAAGCGGCAAAAGCCGATGCCTTGCAGATGGAACAACTGGTATTGAAAATTATGCATCTGATAGAACCCTCCACTGAACCACCAGACTTTTGATTGTCGCTATACTTGCAGTATTTCGGCAATGGAGGTGCGTATATGCAAGGTTGGAAAACCAAAACGGTTCTGTTTCTGGCAAGCCAGGGGATTACCCTGTTCGGCTCTTCGATCGTCCAGTTTGCGCTTGTCTGGTACATAACACTACAGAGTTCTTCGGGGGTGTGGGTGTCGGTTCTGACCATCTGTGCGTTCGTCCCGCAATTTTTGTCTCATTTGTATCGGGGGCTCTCTCGGACCGGTACAACAAGAAGTATTTGATTATCGCCAGCGATGCTGTAATCGCTGCAGCCACCCTTGCCTTGGCTCTTCTGATGCCGCGCCTCGACTCCGATACTACGGTTTTTTACGCGCTTCTGGTTGTCTCTATAGTCCGTTCTGCAGGCAGCGGCGTACAGATTCCGGCCGTTGCATCGATGATTCCCGTCCTGGTACCAGCCGAGCATCTGATGCGTTTCAATGGTCTCAATGCTGCTCTGACATCCTTGGTACAGTTTGCCTCGCCCTTCGCTGCGGGAGCCTTTCTGACGTTCTCAAGCCTTCGCTCTACGTTGTTGCTTGACGTGGGGACTGCCGTGGTCGGCATCGGCCTGCTCGCATTTCTCCTCATTCCCCATGAGAAAAGGCAGACAGGCGGGACTTCCTTGTTTCAAGAGGTCAAGCAAGGTGCTGTGTATGCTTTACAAAACCGTTGGGTCGGAAAAATGCTGATGGTACACGGCTTTTTTATTTTCCTGGTCGTACCTGCCGGCTTTCTTGCCACCTTGTTCGTGGCCCGCTATTACGAGGAGAGCTACGCCTATATGACCATCGTAGAGGTGGTCGGCTTTGCCGGAATGAGCCTGGGCGGGGTGTTGATGAGCACCTGGGGCGGATTCAAGAAACAGGTTGCATCGCTGCTGGCGGGAATGAGTGCTTTCGGGGTACTTGCAATCGGTATGGGCCTGATCGACAGCTTCATCGTCTACCTGGCTTTCATGGCAATCTATGGAATTGCACTGACCATGGTGCAGACGGCTACCATGACACTGCTTCAGCAACGAACAGATGCAAATATGCAAGGCAGGGTTTTTGCATTTCTCAACATTATGTACAGCGGAGCGCTCCCCCTGGGCATGGCCCTGTTCGGGCCCCTGTCGGATGTAGTGTCGATGCGCGCCCTCATGGTCCTGAGCGGAGCTTTGCTCATGCTATTGGTGTTCAAGCTCCGCTTTGACCGGCAGTTCTATTCATCATCCTCGTCAACCATGCTTTCGTAGTCCAGATCAAGGCCTTTGTTGATGGGGACGGCTAGCTGACCGCAGGCTCCGTTGATTTCCCTGCCTCGTGAACGACGGCGGGTATAGTTGACGTGCAGGCGGTCGAGCAACAGGGTGAAGTGATCGATTTCCTCTTCCGTCGGAGTTTGGTAAGGCAATTCCTCGGCAGGGTTCCAGGGGATGAGGTTGACGATTACATCCAAATCCCTCACATAGCTGGCAAGTTTCTTTGCACTGATCTCATCGGTGTTGGTGTTGCCCAACATGCAGTACTCGATGGTAAAGCGCTTGCCGCCGAGCCGCTGATAGTGCAGCAAGGCTTTCTTCAGCGTCATGATGTCCCAGGTCTGGTTGACCGGCATGATCCGATCGCGCAGACGGTTGTCGGCACTGACGAGCGAGACCGCCAGC
This sequence comes from Spirochaetales bacterium, assembly GCA_012514185.1. Lineage (GTDB taxonomy): Bacteria > Spirochaetota > Spirochaetia > Sphaerochaetales > Sphaerochaetaceae > Sphaerochaeta. The sequence continues at coordinate 2,440 of JAAZAT010000224.1, forward strand.
TTGACCGGCAGTTTCTGTTCGGTAAGCTTGAGAATGCCCGGCACTACACCGCAGGTTGAGACGGTGATGCGTCTGAGGCTGATATTGAAGGTATTGGGATTGTGGAAGTAACGGATTGAACGGGTCACTGGTGCAATATTGGCAAGCGGTTCTCCCATTCCCATATAGACGATATGCGTGATGGGCTGCTTGCTTGCCGAGAGCAGGTGGATGTACTGCTCGATGATCTCCTCTGCACTGAGGTTGCGAAAGAGGCCCATCGTGCCGGTTCGGCAGAAGGTGCACCCCTGGGCGCATCCGACCTGGCTGGAAAGACAGGCGGTGTGCCGACCCTTTTTGTCGACAAGCAGGACACATTCAACCA
>JAAZAT010000275.1 GCA_012514185.1 Spirochaetales bacterium
CACCCTGGATGGTCTCAAGAATAACTGCGGCAGGCTTGGTGATGCCGCTTTCAGGGTCCTTGAGCGTTCGCTCAAAGACTGCACAGGCGGCATCGACGCCTGCTTCTCCGCCAAGACCGAACGGGCAGCGGTATGAGTAGGGGTAGGGGAAAAAATGTACATCGGGCATCAGGCCGTTGACCTGGCTTTTGGCATTGAGATTGCCGGTGAGCGCAAGAGCTCCGTGGCCCATGCCGTGGTAGCCGCCGCTGAAGGCAATAACAGAAGAGCGGCCCGTTGCCGTCTTGCACAGCTTGATCGCGGCATCGACTGCATCGGTTCCGCTCGGGCTGCAGAACTGGATTTTTCCATTGTTTCTGAGTTCTTCAGGGAGAAGACTGAAAAGAGTCTGTACAAAGGTGTCTTTGATCGGGGTGGTTAGGTCCAGGGTGTGAAGGGGAAAATCATTGGTCAGAAGGTTGACCATCGCCTGGTTTACTTCGGCGTCGTTGTGTCCAAGGGCAAGAGTGCCTGCACCACAGAGGAAATCGAGGTATTTGTTGCCCTCTACATCGATAAGGTAGGAGCCTTTGGCTTCTTTGATTGCGATAGGGAACTTGCGGGGATACGTGCGTGCATTGGATTCGGTTTGATTCTGACGATCAAGATAGAATTGGTTGGTGGATTCGTTCATTACCCTTATTCCTTCTATACCATGGTGTTTTTTTGTCTAGATGTTACATCCAGCCCTTTCATATAAAGTGTTTCCCACCCTCTCTCAAGAGAGGTGAAGGATGTTCTTATCGACACATTGGAAGGCCAATGCGCAAGAACCGATACTACCAGCTTCTTTCCAAATTTGCTAGTGATAGTTTGGCAAATGTCTAGAAATTCCGAAAAAGTGAACTTGCTGAAAATGTGGAAAAAAATTTGTGTGGTTTTTATCCAGAAGGACTAGACAAGATTACAATATTGGTGTATTAGTTAGCTAGTATAGTAGCTAATTAGGAGGCGTGCATGGCAAGCCAGGAAGTATCAGTATCATCAGAGTATGGGATAGAGGGGGATGTCGTTGTCCGCATGACCGATATCTCGTTCGCATACCAAAGCAAGAAGTTGTTCTCCAACTTGGATCTGGAGATCCGCAGGGGAAACATTTATGGATTGTTGGGAAAGAACGGGGCGGGCAAGACCACCTTGCTCAAGTTGCTCAGCGGCCAACTGTTCGTACAAGGCGGAAGCGTCGAGGTGTTTGCTCAGAATCCACAAAAGCGGACCCCTTCTCTTTTGCAGGAGATTTTCTATCTGCCTGAAGAGTTCCCGCTTCCGAAGATGAAGGCCACCGAGTATCTTGCTATGCTCAGCCCCTTCTATCCTCGTTTCGACCACACGATGTTTGGTGTGTATTGCAAGGATTTCGATGTTGATTTGAATCAGCGGTTGGACCAGATGTCACTGGGGCAGAAGAAGAAAGTCCTGCTCTCATTCGGGCTTGCCTCGAATACCGCCCTGCTCATTCTCGACGAACCGACCAATGGCTTGGATATTCCGTCCAAAAGGCAGTTCAGGCAGACCGTCGCTTCTGCAATGACGGAGAACAGGACCTTCATCATTTCAACGCACCAGGTGCGTGATATGGAGAACCTCATCGACCCGATCATCATCCTGCATGACGGTTCGGTTATTTTCAATGACACGGTTGCCAGTGTTTCGGACAAGTATGTCCTCAACCTTACCACCAGTGAACCCAGCAAGGAGCATGCGCTCTATACAGAGAAAGTGCTTGGCGGGTGGATGGTGCTCAGTGAACGAGGCGAAGGATCGGAAGGGCAGCCTCTGGATCTGGAAACCCTCTTTAATGTGGTTATCCAGACATCAAAGGGAACTATGGGAGGTGTACGATGAATAGATTGCTCGCATTGCTGAAGCGGGAGTGGAAGACCGGTCAGAAGGACTACTCGACCTATGGTTTGGTCATTGTGTTGCTGCTCTTTGCTTTTGAGACCATGCAGAGTCTGGTGGCCCGGTATGCCGGTTCCTCGTTCCCGATGGAAGTGTATTCGGAAATGTTTCCCGGCTTCTTGCTTCTCGGCGGATTCATCACCACCAGCCTGCTTTTCAGTGAGGATATGTTCAGCAAGGACGCCCAGCATACGTGGTTGATGCTTCCTGCAACAAATCTGGAGAAGTTTGTGTCCAAGGCTCTGATCAGCACCCTTGTGTATCCAATCGCAGTGACCCTGCTGTTCTTCCTTGCAAGTGTGATAACCGAGCCGATTCAGCTCCTGATTTTCGGCAGCCCGATCGGCCTGTTCAATCCGTTCAAGGACAATGAGCTTGGGTCGCTGTTGGCACAGTATTGGGTATGGAACTCGGTGTTCCTGTTGGGAGCAACCTTTTTCCGCAAGGCTCATTTCGTGAAGACGGTGCTCGCAGTCGGGGTTGTTTTTCTCGGCCTTGGTGCCCTGGCGCTTTTGTTCACCAGGATTGTGTTCGCCATCAAATTTGGTTCTTCACTGCAGATGTTTGATTCATTCATGTACTTCGACTCCAGGTACCTGCAGGACTCCCTCACAGCTTTGAAGGTGTTCTCTGGTATAACCAAAGTCTTCTACTACGCAGTGTTGCCGGTCTTCTGTTTGGTTACTGCGTACTTCAGGGTTGAGGAGGTCCAAGCCACAGATGCAGTTTAATACACTCTCTCCGATCTATCTGCAAATAGCCGAGTACATCCATGACCTTATCCTCAACAGGATATGGGATGATGGGCAGCGAATTCCCTCGGTACGCGATATGGCCATGGAGTTGGAGGTGAATCCCAACACCGTGATCAGGACGTATGCCATGCTGCAAGAGGAAGGCACGTTGGAGAACCAGAGGGGAATCGGGTACTTCACCGCCAAGGACGCCCGCTCTCTTGTGCTCAAGCAAAGGCGCGAGAAGTTCATCAAGCGTGAGCTACCCCAGCTCTTCTCCACCATGGAGACGTTGGGCATCACCTGGGAAGATTTACAGCAGTATGCACACACCGAGGAGGTTGGCAATGAAATCCAAGCGTAAGAAAAGCAATACAATGTTGATGGGAGCAGGCATATTCCTGGCTGTCTATGTTCTGATCAGCATACTGTTCGGTACGTCGGTATTGAGCAGGGCGATCAAGAGCGGTCCTTCCGATACAGTCACTCAGGTGACGGTATGGAAGCATTGGTAAGAAACAAACAACATCACTGACTTTGTTCAAGAGGGCCGGAACCGGCCCTCTTGCAATGTCATGAAGGTCAAACACACCGGAGCCAGCAGATTAAACCGTTGAACAGCAGAAAAGAGCATTCCCGTCCTTTGATCGATTGCATGCACCGTTACCGAGTTGCTGGAAGCATTGCCCGAAAGAAGATAGGCCCCCGATGGATCGAGGGCGAAGTTCCTTGGTTCCTCTTCCACCTTGCAATGGCCGAGAAGGGTAAGAAACCCCGATGCCGGCTCAACAGCATACATTGCAATGCTGTTATGTCCTCGGTTGGAGCAGTACAAGAAGCGCCCGTCAGACGAGAGGTGGATGTCTGCTGCAGTATTCTCAAGAGAGTAATCAGGGGGCAGGGTGCTGATGATTTGCACTACACCAGGCACAGGTCCCAGTTTGATGACCAGGACTTCACTTGAGAGTTCTCCAGCAACAAAGAGGGTGGTCATGTCTGATGAAAGGGCCATATGACGAGGCCCGGTTCCCGGTGGTACCTTGATATATTGTTTTGAAGTGAAAGAGTGTTTGTACCAGACCAGCCTATCGAGGCCCAAGTCGGCGACCAGCAGAGAGCCGTCGTCAGCTTTCCAGAGGCTGCTGTGGATATGGCTTCTCTCTTGGCGTACGGGATGCTTGCCCGTTCCGGAAAAAGTCTCCCGGTACCCGGGTTTCTCAAAGCCATGATAGGTGAAAGTCCCGTCGGCGTAGTTTGCTATCGCAAGGCCGGCCCCTGAAGGAGCAAGAGCCAGGTGGCAGGGAGAGCCCCCCAGACTTGGAATACAAAGTATTTGCTCACAGGCCAATGATGGTGAAACACAATAGCCATGCACATGGCCATCGACTTCCGTCTCACTGACTGTGTAAAGTATTCGCCTCTCACCATCGAAGCATTGAAAGGTGGGTTGCTCCACTCCGTCAAAGCTTGTGAGGTACGCTATGGTTCCTGTCTGTTCGTCAAAGGAGCAGAACGTTATTCCCTGTGTATCCGATGAAACCCTGCTTCCTAGTATCAGTGTGTGCATAGCCTATCGTAGTCTCAGGGCAGAGGAAAGGCAAATACATTCACAGAAGAAGTTCCCTGCTCTTGGCAATGGATACAAGAGGTGATAGGCTGTAATGACTATACAGATGTTGAGGTGATGGAATGGAGCTCAATCAACAACAACGCACAGCCGTTATGTATGACGGGCCGAAGCGAAACATTTTGGTGAATGCAGGGGCAGGCAGCGGAAAGACCAGGACCATCATTGCACGAGCCGCCCACCGGATCATGCAAGGGACGCAAGCTGAGAGGATCCTCATCGTTACCTTCACCAATCGTGCATCGCAGGAGCTTCGTCACAGGCTTGCCGATGAGGTTGGTCCCTCCGGCGAGGCGGTGCAGATGGGTACGTTCCATGCCTTTTGTCTGAAGGTCATGAGCCAGCTTCCCAAGAGTTTTGAGATCAATGGTTTGAATATCATCGATGCAGACGACCAGGACAACTTGATGAGCATTGTCAGAAAATCCCTCATCAAGCACCTGGTTGGTCCGAAGCGTGGGTTTCCCTCTTCCGATCACCTGCTTTCCCTGTACTCGTACAGCCGCAACACACTTCACAATACAGAAGACTATCTCCACGAGCAAACAGACTTGGATGACGAGCAGATACAGCTGTGCATGCAGATGTTCAGCCTGTACCAGCAGAGAAAGGAGGAGCGCGGCTACCTGGACTATGACGACCTGCTCATCAAGTTCGATGAGGCGCTGGCAAAGAAGCCTGCCTTAAGGCATGCAATCTGTACCTTGTTCGATGAGGTGCTGGTTGATGAGATGCAGGATACCAATCCCATCCAGTTCAATATCCTTAAGCACTTTTGCGCCGAGCAGGTGACGCTGTTCTGCGTCGGCGATCCTGCACAGTCGATTTATCGGTTCCGGGGAGCCGAGTTCTCCCATATGTTGGAGTTTGAGAAAATGTTCGGCGACAGCATTTCTTTTACGCTTTCGCTCAATTATCGAAGCTATCAAGAAATATTGGATGTTTCCAGGCCTTTCGCTGTTTGTAGTGGGTAGACCTACATGA
>JAAZAT010000140.1 GCA_012514185.1 Spirochaetales bacterium
ATAAAGATACAGTACAATTGCCTCGAATGCAAGCTTCCCTCTTCCTTATTTTGTCGAACTCTTGACCGACGGCCTCCCTTGTAGCATGCTGGAAGCTGGTATTTCCGACATGGAGGTTTGTATGACAATTTTGTATATTCTCATTGGTGTCGTCATCTTGATCGGTCTGTATGTGGTCAGCGTCTACAACAAGTATGTGCGCCTGCGAAACCAAGGTGAGGAAGCTGAGTCGGCAATCGATGCCCACCTGAAGCAGCGCTATGACCTGGTTCCCAATCTGGTGGAGACCGTCAAGGGATATGCAAAACACGAGGAAAAGACCCTGACTGCAGTCATCGAGGCACGCAACAAGGCCATCAGTGCGACAGGTCTTGAGAATAAGGATGCTGCAGACAAAGCCTTCAGCTCCACCCTCAAATCCTTGTTCGCCCTCAGTGAAGCCTATCCCGACCTGAAAGCCAACCAAGGCTTTTTGGACCTTCAGGCGCAACTGCAGAAAATCGAGGAACAGCTGCTTGGGGCCCGCAAGTACTACAATGCCATCATCAAGGGCCTGAATACGATGATCGAGGTGTTTCCTTCTTCCTTGGTCGCTTCAATCTTCCATTTTACAAAGAAGCCGTATTTGTCCATCGAGGAAGAGGCGAGAGCGCGCGTCGAGGTCAAATTTTAATGAAACGGCCGCTGCTTTTTGTCCTCCTGCTGGTCTGTAGTCTTTCTCTGCTCTCTGCCCAAGACTATGTCTTTGAAAGCTTTCATCTTGAAATGGAGGCTGGCTTGGACAATAGCTACCGGGTGCAGGAGCAGATAACGGCCAACTTCTCCACTCCGCGCCATGGAATCTATCGCGAGATTCCCATCCAATTCGGCAAGGTGCGGGTCAAGCTGAAGGATCTCCAGTCCAATGAGCCCATCCAGGAAGATTCCGTTTCATCGGGCTGGGTGACCTTTCGCCTGGGATCGGAGAATCGAACCGTCACCGGCCTGAAGGAGTACCAGATTCGTTATACCTATGCGATCGGGGACGATCGCAATGAGGAGTATGACGAGTTCTATTACAACGTGGTTGGACCGGGCTGGCAGGCTCCGATCAAGGAGATGACGTTTCGCATCACGTTCCCGAAACCAGTCGATCCTTCCATGATCTTCTTGACCGGAGGGTCCTACGGCTCAACCGCCCAACGAGGTGTCTTCAAGCTCAGTTCGGATGGAAGGACCATCGAAGGAAAAGCAAGCAACCTTCTCCCCGGGGAAGCTCTTACCTTGCGGGTTCAGATGGAAGAGGGTTACTTTTCCGACGTAAAGCCTTTTGTCGACTACACCATCCCTTTTTCCATCGTTGCCTGGCTGGTCGCCTTGGTGGCAAGCGTCCACGCTGCGATGCTGTTTCGCCGGTACGGCCGGGAGGAGCTGTTCGTTCCGGTGGTGCGTTTCGACCCCCCGGAGGGCCTGAGCCCGATGGAAGTAGGGTATTTGGCCGACGGTGTGGTGGACAACAAGGATGTCACCAGCATGCTTTTTGCTTGGGCCGACCAAGGGTGCCTGACTATCGAGGAGCAGGGGAAAAAGGATTTCCTGTTTACCAGACTCAAGGAGCCATCATCAAACAAGGCTCATGAGAAGAGGCTTTTCAATGCATTCTTCGCCTGCGGTGATGGCGAAACTGTCAGCTTGAAGCAGTTGGAAAAGGGAAAGTTCGCCGAGGCCCTGATGAAGGCCAAAACCGACGTACACTCCTACTTCAAGGGAGAGCGAAGGCTCAATGATGGCACCGCTGAGAAAAAGCGGGTCATTGCCATGCTGTATGGCGCTTTGGTTGTAGTGTTGAATGCTGTTGCTTCGACCATCACCTATATTTCAGCTGATACCGTTCCCTTCCTGGTGATCGGGTTCTTCAGTTTTGGAATCGCCATGCTTGCAGCCAGCCGGTTGTCGGCCACGTGGGTGATGAGTTCGCCGGCAAAGAAGGCGATCAAGTTTTTCGCCCTGGCCCTCTTTTGCATTGCAATGTTCGGATTTGCCTTTCTGTTTGAATATGCAGTGGTGGGACATGGCCTGCCCTATTCGGCGGTCATGAGCCTGGCTATCGTGATTTTCCCTGTGTATTTTGGTTTCTTGACGATCATGACAGCCAAGCGAAGCGTATACGCCCAACAGAAGCTTGAGCAGATTGTCGGCTACAAGGAGTTCATCAGCAAGGTTGAGATGGACAAGCTGAAGATGATGATCGACTCCGATCCCCAGCTCTTCTACCATGTGCTTGGCTATGCCATCGTATTGGGACTTGAGGATGTCTGGGCGAAGAAGTTTGCCAAAATCGCCATCGAGCAACCCTCGTGGTATGTAGGCAGCCGCCCGATCAGGGATGCGGTGTTCTACAGCGCGCTCTCCCATCGTCTGCATGGTTCGATCATGGAGAAAGCCGTGTACACCCAGGCGAAGGGCGGCAGTCGCTCTCCAATCCACTCCTCCTTTGGGTCGAGTGGATTCAGCGGGGGCGGTTTCGGTGGTGGTGGAGGAGGCGCATGGTAGAGCCAAAACCCATCCAAAAGGGTGTTTACAGGCACTTCAAGGGAGGTTTGTATGAGGTGGTGGATACCGTCATCGATAGTGAGACACTCAAGACGATGGTCCTGTATCGCCCACTTGGAAATCCCTGGTGGTGGGTTCGTCCGTATGACATGTTCACCGAGACAGTGGATGCTGGGGGCAAGCGGGTAGCGCGTTTTCAGCTTCAGGAAGCACGATAACAAAAACGGAGCCGCGAGGCTCCGTTCCCGTTACTGAATCATATGTGATTACCTAGTTTCGATAGTTCCCATGTGCCGGCCGAGGCTTTGCAATAGCTTCGTTCACCCGAAGATTGCGTCCGCCAACTTCCTTGCCATCAAGCTGGGAAATTGCAGCATCAGCTGCGGCATCCTCCGCCATTTCCACGAACCCGAACCCTTTGGGACGGCGGGTTTCGCGGTCAATGATGATATTGGCACTGACAACGGTGCCGTACTGTGCGAACAGGTCCCGAAGTTCTTCTTCGGAAGTGTTGTAACTCATGTTTCCAACGTAGATTTTCTTTGCCATTCAAAGCA
>JAAZAT010000191.1 GCA_012514185.1 Spirochaetales bacterium
GCGGTAAAATTTATAGTGAACAGTTTGAGCCGATTCTTGCGTTCGGCGAGCATGCCGAGTACAGGACGCTTGAGGCTTGGGCCCAAGAGCATGCAACTACGCACAGCACCGCTTTTACTGAAGCCCGAACCAGCGTGTTTGCCGATCCTGCTGCCAAGGTGGAAGAGAAGCCCGTGGTGAAGCCGGTTCAAGCTGCTGTAAAATTTGACGTGCTTGAGGCCATAGAGAGGGATCCTGATGCAGTCGGAAAAAAAAAGAGTGAGTGATACTGGACAGGATTGCTTCTCTCTGCTAAGGTTCTGAGAAGAAAATTCGGAGGGAGCCAATGGGTAGGAGACGATACAGAGCTGTGTGCCAATCCTTCACAGGGTGCATCCCACACAATATTGCATTGAGAAGTCGGTCGTAGGGCCGGCTTTTTTTTGGAGGAGCGAAGATGGAACAACAAAATGTGTTTGCCTCAAGGTCGTTGTGTGTCATAGAGGACTTCTCGATCGAGGAGAGACTGTACCTCTTTGAGCAGGTTAAGATTCTGAAGACGGCAATGGAGAATCATGATGCCCAAACGCTCGATCGGTATCGGATCGATGACAAGGATTTCGGGATCTATGAGGTCTTCCTCGAGGATAGCACGCGAACCAAGGAGTCCTTCCGCAATGCGGCTAATTTCCATCATGCAAAGGTCAGCGAACTGAACAGCGACTCCTCCTCGTTCAACAAGGGAGAGAGCTACGCCGATACCTTCTACACGCTCAGCGGCTATGCGAACACCATCTTCATCGTCCGAAGCAAGCTTGAAGGGGTATGCCGCTGGCTGGAGGATACCTGCTCGGCCTATGCCAAGCGGAACAAGCTCTATCGCAAACCCGCCTTCATCAATGCAGGGGACGGAAAGCATGAGCATCCTACGCAGGAGTTGTTGGATGAGTTCACCTTCCTTGAGGACAACAACTGGAGCAGCGATTCGTTGCACCTCGCTTTGGTCGGGGATCTCTTCCATGGCAGGACCGTTCACTCCAAGGCCGACGGCCTGACGATATTCAAACACGTCAAAGTAGACTTGATAGCCCCGATCGAACTGGCCATGCCGGAAGCCTATGTGCAAAGAATGCGGGAAAATGGGTATGAGGTGAGAGTGTTCGAGTCCATCGATCAGTATCTTGAGCAGGACGAGGTGGCGGACAAGTGGTACTTTACCAGACCCCAGCTGGAACGCATGGGTGATCGGATACTGCAGCGGCAAGCCGAACTCAGACGTGCCATCACCTTCCGAAAGGAGTTCTTGGAATACATCAAGCCGGGGACCAAGTTCTATCACCCGCTTCCCCGGCACAAAGTCACTCCCACCATCCCAACCTTCCTCGATGACACCGAGTTGAACGGCTGGGAGCGCCAGTCGATCAACGGCATGTACGTGCGCATCGTTCTGCTCTCCATGATAGCGGGCAAAATCGGCGGCGAGTTCAAGCCCACCCGGCAGAGGGAGGTGCAAGAGGAGGAGGATTACATCCAGGAAGTGGACCTGAAGGGACTTCCGGCCAAGGAGAAAGTCGTCAGCGAAGGCGTGCAGCCCATTCATGACGGATTGGTCATCGACCACATCTGCAAAGGGGACAAGCCCAGTGAAATCCGCGACCATATGCGCCTGATCAGCAGTGTTTTGGGACTTGATGAGGCCAAAGGCGGGGAGTGGGTCAGTACCGGGCACAAGGACGAGGCTCTTTACAAGGGAATCATTTTCCGTCCCGGCTCCTATGAACTGAGCCGCAAGCACCTCAAGCGCCTCAGCGCCGTCGCCCCGGGAAGTACGCTCAATCTCATCAAAGGTGGAAAGGTGGTGAATAAATACCGGTTGCACCTGCCTCCGCGCATCTACAATTTTGAAGATCTTGGATGTACCAACGAGGCATGCATTTCTCACCCTGACCAGAGCGAAGGGGTCCCCGCACGGTTTTACCGGACAAACGATAATCGATTTGCATGCGCCTATTGCGGAAAAAACCATACCTTCAAGGAAATCTGGAAGAGCAGGAACAAATAGGGTAGACTGAAGACACCATGAAAAGCATTACTGAAGTAACGAATCATTACGGGCCGCTTTTGGCGGATAGGGCGTTGGATCTGGGGGCCATCAAGCTGCAGGTCAAACAGCCGTTCACCTGGGCGAGTGGATATCGCATGCCGATTTACAACGACAACCGGAGGCTGCTTGCCTCGGCAAAGGCGCGGAGCTTGGTTTGCGATGCCTTTTGTGCAATGCTTGAATGCCTCGATTTCGATGCAGACAATATTGCCGGAACGGCTACCGCCGGCATCCCTCATGCCACCACCTTGGCCGATCGGCTTGGCAAGCCTTTGAGCTATGTACGCAGCTCGGGCAAGGATCATGGATTGGGGCAGCAGATCGAGGGATTGGGCCAGAGCGGCTCCTATGAAGGGGCGAAGGTCCTTCTGATCGAAGACCTGATCTCCACCGGCGGTTCTTCCATAAAGGCGGTCGAAGCCATAGTGAAGGCCGGGGGCGTCTGTCCCTACACCTTGGCCATCTTCACCTATGGTTTCGATGCAGCGGTCAAGGCGTTCGAAGCGTTGGAGCCTCAAGCCGTATTCCACACCATCCTTGACTACGATGTGATGGTGGCCAGCGCCTTGCGAACAGGCTATGTAACCAGTGAGGATGCCCGGCTTTTGTCTCAGTGGCGGGAGGACCCCTTTGGCTGGGGAGAGAAACACGGGTTCAGTCCGGTCATGAAATAAGGAGGGAGCATGCAGTACGGAGCATTACTTGAAGCGAGTGCAAAGCAGGTGGGGAATATCGCTTGCATGGGTTTGGATCCCCAAAGAGAGTCGTTGCCGTTTGACAGCGGGGATATCCGCACGGATTTAAATGCATTTTTCCAGCAGCTGTTCAGAAGAATGGCTCTCTCCGGCCTGATTCCTGCTGCGTTCAAACCCAATATCGGATACTACCAGAGCCTGGACAAGAGCAGGGAGGAGGACTTCTCGGGAAGCCTGGCTCTTGCCGATGTCCTGGACATGGTGGAAAACTTCTTTCCCGGCATCCCGGTGATTTTGGACAGCAAACGAGGGGATATCGCCCGAAGCAGCCAAAACTATGCGAGGGAGGCCTTTGAATCATGGAAAGCCGATGCGGTGACCGTTGCCCCGTACATGGGCAGCGATTCTGTCAAGCCCTTCATGGATTTCGAGGACAAAGGAGTGTACATCCTCAACCGCACCAGCAACCCGGGGGGAAAGGATCTGCAGAATCTGCTGCTTGTCGACCAAAGACCGCTGTATCTCGAGGTTGCATCACAAATTGCCGCCTACAATGACAGGCGTGGATGTGTCGGAGCTGTTGTGGGAGCTACCAATCTTGATGAGTTGAAGTCGATTGCGGCTTTCTATCAGGCCCAGC
>JAAZAT010000088.1 GCA_012514185.1 Spirochaetales bacterium
ATGACCAAGTCATAGCCCTGCTGTTGGATGTCCAGAGCGTCTACGATATAAAAGACTCCGGATGCAGCCTGCCCGGTGGCAACAGGCATGGCACCACCGGCTCCGCCTTTGGTATAGAGCTGGATGTTTTGGTGGAGTTTTTTCTGATATGCATACGCTTCGTCCTCACCCATCACCTTGATCAGGGAATAGATGCGTTCGGTTGCAGTCCCGCTGGTGCGGGCATCGGCCATCTGCAGGCTGTTCTTGTAGGCAGGGTCCAGCAGATCATTCCAGCTGGTCGGCGGATTCAGCCCTTTATCCTTAAGAAATTTGGCATTGCTTAAGAAGGTCAGGGGGATGACTCCGATACCGGTCCAATAGCCTTTTGCAGATTTGAACTGGGCAGGAACCTTGGCAGCCTCAGAGGGTACATATACATCAAACACTCCCTCAAGCACACCTGCTTCATAGGTATCTGCAGGGCCGCCCCACAAGGCATCAACCTGCGGATTGGCTTTCTCGGCGATGATTCTCGCAAGAGCCTCGCCTGAGGAGAGGCGTACAAAATTCACCTTGATGCCGGTATCCTTGGTAAACTCCTCAAAAATTTTGGTGGCATACTTCTCAGGCATGATGGAATAGACATTCACCGATCCACCAACTTTTGTCGAAGACTCCTCTTGTACTCCTGCAGCGGACACGGTTCCCATGCACAGGGCAACCATCAGCAGTAGAGTCAGTACTTTTTGCAGTTTGCTCATAACGTTCCTCCCTTTTCAGAACTCAATCACTATGCAGGAACTACCCATTGAGTCCTGCAGTAACTATAGTCTGTACCTACGCTTGGAGAATCGCAAGTTACAAAACCGTAACAAAGTCACTTCCCGGTAAGAGAGGTATCGGTAAGAAGATAGCCATATCCCCACCGGTTAAGCAGATAGCGGGGGTTGGAGGGATCCTTCTCCAGTTTCTTTCGGACCCTGCTGATGTTCACCTTGACCATTTCGGGTCCCTGGATCCACTGATCGGCATTCCAAACCTGCTGCAACAGTGTTTCACTGGAAACCGGCGTATGAGCATGCTTGGCCAGGAATTCAACAATCTTGTACTCGGTCGGCGTCAGGTTCACCCGCTCACCCTCAATGAGTACCATGCTCTTTCTCATGTCTATTGTGAGATTGCCGATGACAAGCAGAGAAGCATTTGTTTCTGTCGGCTTGGTCCTCCGAAGAATCTTCTCGATTCTGAGCATCAGCTCCTTGAGGTTGAACGGCTTGGAAACATAGTCCTCCGCTCCAACCTCCAGACCTTCTACAATCTGCTCGTCACGGTCATGAGAACTAAGGACAATCACGGGGATGTCCATAGCCACCAGGCGCGGACATACTTCCAATCCATTGAGACCGGGAAGTCCGATATCCAGGATTACAATATCGGGTCGCCACTCTTGTGCTAATACCAGAGCTTCATCACCCCGACCGGTAGTCTTGGTTTCATAGCCGGCGTCATCCAGCACGAAAGCAAGCACATCTTGAATGTCACGCTCATCATCGACCACCAAGACTTTCGCTTTCACCTTGAAGCCTCCGCAGGTAGATTGAATGATACCATGGTCCCCATCTCCTTGGTACTGGTGATGTACACCTTGCCATGGTGCCGCTCGATGATTGCCCTCACAATGGAGAGACCCAGTCCAAATCCATCCTGAAACTCCTTCGGGTTCTTGTTTTCCTGATAGAATTCCTTGAACAAGGCCTCTCTCTCGCCGCCCAACAGGCCGTGGCCGGTATCGGTCACCGTTACGACGACCTGTTGGTCATCCTGGGTTACGGTGATGAGGATTGTTCCCTGCTCATCGGTGTGCTTGGATGCATTGTGAACCAGGTTGATCAAGACTTGACGAATCCAGGCTTCATCGGCTTTGGGTCGGGAAAGCAGGGAGGGGAAAGAGTAGGTAATCTGCTGGTGCTTTACCAACAGCATCGGCTGCATGGTATCGGAAACTTGGCGGATTATCAGCCTGAGGTCGATATGCTTGGATAAATCGGGCTGCCAATCTCGTTCCAACTTCAAGAGTGTCAGCATGTTCTCGGAAAAGGTAATCAGACGGTGGGTGTTGATGAAGATCGATTCCATGAACTTCTTCTGACGGGCATTGAGCGGACCGGCAATTTGTTCCATCAGCACATTTTCAGTCGTTTGCATGATGGTCAAGGGAGTACGTATCTCATGGGCAAGGGTTGCCAGCATCTGCTCATGGGCTTCTTTGGTGATGGAGCGCCCCGAATGCCTTGATAAACACCCTCGGTATTTTACCACCAATCCTGCAAGAGAACCTGCAACCAGGACCAAGGCTGAAGCCGCCCAGGAAAAGTCAGCATCAGAGCCGAACCGAACAGCACCAAGGGCAGTTGGAATAAGAAGGGCACACACCATGTCTGCTTTGGGTCTTTGCTCTCCAAGTGTCGGGCGCAGGGTGCAATAAATCAAGAGAAACGAGAGCACAAGTATGTCTTCATGGAAGAGCAGGGAAATAAACACCATAAGTGCAGATTCCAAAAGCCGGGAGAATAGATATACCATGGTGTTGTTATACTTTCCTTTGCTCATCAGGCTCCTCCATCCTGAACAGATTGAACGTGTCTGGGTGGAACGTAAGCACCACTTCAGTCCCGATTTCAAATTGAGGGGCATCCCCCATGATGTTTGGTTGCACCACCCGTATGCTTGCATCCCCGAAATTCAGGGTGTACTCAAATGCCTGTC
>JAAZAT010000270.1 GCA_012514185.1 Spirochaetales bacterium
CCCCGGCATTCTCAAGAAGGTGCTATGGTTATGATCGTAATGAGGAGGAAGGGCTCATCCTCAACATTGCTGAAGCCAGAATAGTCCTGAAGATCTATGATTGGTATGAGCAAGGCTCGAGTATCGTGAGGATCAAGAAGGAGCTGGAAACTCTTTAAGTTCCTACTCTCACCGGAAAGAAGAAATGGCCGGTGAAGACGATCGAGAACATCCTCACCAATGAGAAGTATACCGGTACCTCAGTCTATGGAGAAACAGAGTCCGCAGACTTTCCTTCAACCCAGAGAAAAGCCCGCGACCCGTTCGAGGTCCACCGATCACTCAACCATCACCTCCCCATCATCCATGAGCGCCGATTCAAGCGCGTTCAGAAACTCAAGGCAAAGCGCTCCAACATCGAGGTCGATGAGCATGGGAACAAGGTCCGAAAGAGCACCCATTACAGCTCCAAGAAGGCTGTGACCAGGACGAAGAAAACCCCTGAACCCGAAAACTAATTGGCATAAGAATCAACGGTATTGTAGAGGATACGAGTGTGCGTGTCTTTGGTAAAACTTGACACAATTGAGTAGTCAGCAGAATTGAAAGTCTTCACTCCTCTTGAAGCAAAACTGTCAGGGATATGCCTACCTTGTTGAACACCCCCATGAAACGTACCTCGATAATCAGGCCTGTGCCTGATAGGGATCAGAAGCTGGGGAGTGTTCGGAGGCAGGCATGAATAATCTGAATTCAGTGCTATTGGAAGGTAATTTGGTACGGAATCCCGAGGAAGTAATCATCGGGGAGAATGCAACAACGATGGCGAAGTTCGGCATTGCAGTGAACCGTTACTTCAAGAACGCCCAAGCCGAGCCGGTGGAGGAGGTGATGTTCATCACCATCCAGGCCTGGGGATCTCTTGCAAAAAGTTGCTTGCAATATCTCGAGAAAGGTCGGGGAGTGAGGGTTGTAGGCCGGCTCAGGCAGGAGCGATGGACTGATAAGGACGGAGGCAACCGTGAGCGCATCGTGGTCGTAGCCGAGCATGTTGAGTTCAAGAGCGATGGCAGCAACAAGAACAAGCAGGAGTCGTTGCCTGATGAAATCCCTTTTGACCAAGAGGTCGCGATGTAGATTTGCTCTTCCCTTTTCGCCGGTTTGCCGCTACCATGCTTTCTAGACGAGGAGCAGAATTCATGAGTGAAATCATAGTTACTGAAGCTAATTTCGAACAGGAAGTCTTGAAGGCTGACAAACCGGTATTGGTAGATTTTTGGGCTCCCTGGTGCGGCCCCTGCAAGATGATTGCTCCGGCAATCGCCCAATTGGCACAGAAATTTGGCGACAAGCTCAAAGTCGCGAAAATCAATGTTGATGAAGCAGGTTCACTTGCAACCATGTATAGCGTGAATTCCATTCCCACCTTGATGTTGTTCAAGAATGGCGAGGTGGTGGATCAACGCATGGGAGCAGCGTCATTGTCCGTTATTGAGGGGTTTGTTGCCGAGCATCTCTAGGGAATGTATCGGTCTGTTGCATTCAGTGAGCCGAACGTTGCTCCCTTGGTTGCACACACATACCAATCATCACAGCTGTTGGTATCGATGAGGCGGTCCCTGCAAAAGGACCTGGTGGCGGTTGTTGCATTCGAATCAACTGCTTTCTTGCTCTCATTGCTGTTCCAGTGTCCGCTTTGAAACAGGCTGTTTACCTGGGCGAGCAGCGAAGCCGATCCGAAACCTTCAAACGTGGAAGTGCTCATATTCCCCCAGACAACGGCATCGAGAACAGGACTTGTCCATTCAGGGCTCATTGCAAGGGAGAGACAGCCATTGTTTGAGCTCAACCCTGCTTGCTGTTCGGATGTATACCATGCAGCGTTTTGCTCTCCTTTACTGAACGATACAACGATATAGGTTCCCCGTTCGACCCATCGGTCGGGAAAGACAAAGCGGTCAGTCCAATCATCAGCCACGCCCGCATAGAGGGTGAGGCCTGCGAGATTTCCCCTGCTTGTCACCACCAGTTCTACTCTGTCGGGGTTGGTCTCGCTCCCTTTGGTAGTGAATTCATTGATCAAGGTGGTAGCCGGGGTGTTGTTCTTCGCCCAAAGCTCAATGCAAAACTGCACGCTGTTTCCCCGTTTATCCTCAACTCTTCCCTCCAAGGCTAGCGAAGTTGCCAAGCTCAGGGACTGTGCCAAGCTCAAGGTGAGTGTCTTATCCATGACAGTGAAGGAAGCAACAGAATTATGCTCACACCAGAGGGAAACCGAGTTCTTGTCGATGCTCTCATTGAAAGAGAGCATCGCCGTATTCTGGTTGAGCATTGTTGCAGAAAGAAACACCGGAGGGGAACTGTCCACCTGGTCGAAGAGGTCGTACAACGAAATTTCTGGCTGACTGCAACCGCAGCTGCTGCAAAGCAGCGTGAGAAACAACAGTGGGATGAGCAAATATCTAGTCATGCCAGGTAGAGAATCGAGGAAGGCCTCTTTGCTTCAATTGACAGGCATGGAGAGAGCCAATAGACTGGTTTTGCACTATCTGGAGGATAATCATGGGCAAACTTTGGCAAAAAGACTACACACTCGATTCCTTGATGGAAGACTTCACCGTCAGCAATGACTACCTACTCGATCAACAGTTGGTAATTGCTGATGCCTTGGCTTCCATCGCCCATGCACGCGCCCTCCATCTCATCGGCCTTCTTTCCGATGAAGAACTTTCCAATCTTGAACAGGCGTTGGCACAGGTCATCACGCTCAGAGGCGAGAATGCCTTTCCTATCACCAAGGAAAATGAGGATTGCCATACCGCCATCGAGGCGTATCTGACCGAGCATGTCGGTGAGGCAGGAAAGAAAATCCATACAGGACGGAGCCGCAACGACCAAGTACAAACCGCTCTGAGGCTCTGGATGCGTGAGTTTTCCGTCAAGCTTTGCAATGCAACGGGTGAACTTGCCCAACGACTGGTAACCTTTGCCCAAGAGCATGAACATACACCCATGCCCGGCAGAACCCACATGCAGTTGGCCATGCCGTCCTCGGTAGGCCTTTGGGCGGCAAGTTTTGCAGAAGAGCTGTACGATGAGGCACAACACTTGATGCAGCTGTCGTGGACGCTCGATCAGAGTCCCCTCGGTTCGGCTGCAAGCTACGGGGTTCCCCTGCCTCTAGACAGGCAGTTCACAGCCGAGCAGATGGGTTTTACCAGAGTGCAGAACAATGTATTGTATGCAAACAACAGCCGCGGCAAGTTCGAGGCAATGCTCTTGGACAGTTGCGACTACATCGCCCTGACGCTGAGCAAGCTTGCTCAGGATTTGATTCTTTTCACTCTTCCTGAATTTGGATACTTCTCGCTGCCCAGGCAGCTGTGCACCGGCAGTTCCATCATGCCCCAGAAAAAGAACCCCGACGGACTGGAGCTTGCCAGAAGCCGCTCGGCGTTGGTCAGCAGCTGTACGATGCGGGTCAAGTCAATCATCCGCAGCCTCCCTTCGGGATATAACCGCGACTTCCAGGACACCAAGGGTCCGCTATTTGAGGGAACCAAGGCCACCTGGCAGTTGGTGCAGATTTTCCTGCGCATGATCGACGGCCTTGAGGTACATCCAGAGGCGTTGGTGCGAGGATGCAGAGCTGAACTCTATGCCACCGATGTGGTGCTGAAACAGGTGCTTGAGGGGAAGAACTTTCGGGACACCTACAAGGAAGTGGGCTTGCATCTGGAAGACCTGACCACATTCGACCCGTACCAGGCCCTTGAAGAGCGCACAAGCTTGGGTACCACCGGAAATCTCGGGCTCGATGAAGACCGGCTGTTCATCTCCTTGATGAAGAATGGCTGCGAAGAAGTTTTGCAAAGCTTCTCTGATGCCTATTACAATCTATGCGGCATCGAGAATGTGCAGACGGTTCTTTTTTAAATAGATTGTTGACAGTTCAAAGAGAACAGCCTCCCGACCGGGAGGCTATGGCAGGATCATCAAGCGAGTTTCTGACTCTTCACTGAACGCTTTTGCAGCATCGGGGTATGCTTGACAGCCTGATGATACGCTTCGGCAATGTTCGTGCAATAGTCTCCAATATGTTCGAGATGCCGAATTTTCTCAAGGATGAGCAGCTCCACCTTTACATCTGCTTTTCCGCCGGAGAGCCTTTCCTGAACCAATTGGCTGAGTCGGTTTCGCTGGTTGTTGATCTGTTCTTCAAACTCATTGGCCTTCTGCATTTCAGCCTTGGTAAGGGTTTTATCCATTCGGTCGCGGACATAGTCAAGGAACTCCTGGACCAGCGTCTGGTACTCCCTGAGGTCCTTGTCGGTTGCCGGATCGAAAGTCCAACCCTGGTGATACCTTCTTTGGCTGAGAATCGTGAGGTTGTAGCAACTGTCGGTCACCGATTCCAACTCATCCATGACACGGATGAGGCAGTTCAAAGATGAAGCATTGGTCGGAGTCTGGGAATCCTGCAAGAGATGGACACAAAAGTTGGAGAGCTGTTCCTGCATCTGGTCGGCATAATCCTCGTCCCGTTTCATTGCCAAGGCGTCGGTTTCAATGTCCGCACTTGGATTATTGAACATCCCCCGATAGCGGGTGAGCATGTTGCAGGCAAGGTTTGCCATTTTCTTGATCTCATCCCGGATTGCCATCATATAGATTTCCGGGCTGTCGATGAATACTCCACCGATATACTTGAAGTGGTAGGTACCCTCATCGTATTCGGCTTTTGCAGGAACCAATCGTTCGATGAAACGGGCATAATGGCGGACAAAGGGGAAGAAGAGGATCGTATTGGCAATGTTGAATACAGAGTGGAACATTGCGAGAAAGAGGGGAAGTTGTGCAGAAAGCGTTGTTCCTTCCATGGTATAGATGTCACCCGGGGTGATTACATTGACAAAGGAAAGAAGCGGGTGGAAGAACATCAAGGCAATGATGCTTCCTACAACGTTGAAAATGATGTGGGCCCATGCCGCCCGTTTTGCCGTGGTGCTGGTGCCGATCGAGGCAAGGTAGGCTGTGATGGTGGTGCCGATGTTCGAGCCGAGGATCAGGGCAGCGGAAGCTGTAACCCCGATCCATCCGTTGAATGCCATGGTAAGGACCATTGCCATCGCAGCAGATGAAGATTGCACGATGATGGTAGCCAAGGTGCCGATGAGAATACACAGCAAATTCATTAAAACGGTGTCGCTGTTGAACGTTGCCAAGAACTGAAGGACTTCGATGTTGCCCGTGATGTCCGGGATGGAATGGGACATGAAGTTGAGTCCCAAAAACAAGACTCCGAAGCCAAGCAATACGTCGGCTGCATCACGGGTCTTTGTCTTTCTGCTGAACATCATTGGAGCTGCGAATGCGATGGAAACCAGTGCGAGCGAAGTGATATCCATCTTGAAGCCAAGCAAGGCGACCAACCATCCGGTGAACGTAGTCCCGATATTGGCACCGAGGATCACCCCGATGGCCTGTGTCAGCCCCATCAGGCCGGCATTTACAAAACTTACCACCATGACAGTGGTCGCTGATGAGCTCTGGATGATGATGGTGATGAGCAACCCGGTGGAAATTGAAACGAATCTGTTCTTGGTCATGAGCTTGAGAACAGCCTTCATCTTATCACCAGCCGACTTCTGCAAACCTTCACTGAGGAGTTTTATTCCAAAGAGAAAGAGGCCGAGACTGCCTACAATCTGAAAAAAGATCACAATGGTTTTCATATCAGTGCAAACGTATCAAGTTTAATGCGACTTGGTAAAGTGGTTGGGCTTCTTTTTATTCACCAATCTTAAGCAAAGCAACTCATTTCAACCGAGTAAAACGGATTGAACTTTAGGCCCTGTTGTTGTATGGTTTGGCCATGAGCATCATCAAACCCCATAAACTTGGGATTATCTCAGGTCCTGGTTCAGAATATTTCACCGGCAAGGTTGTGAAGCACCTTCGCCGTCTCTATTTGGAGCGCTACGAAAAACTCTCCACCGCCTTGGCAAAGCGCCACGGTATGAGCGAGGATGAGATCCTGAGAACCGTTACCCTGATGGATGACTTGAACAACAAGCGTATTCCCAGGAACAAGCGCCCCACAACGTTCCAGTGCCCTGATTTTACCATCAAGGTGAAGTATACCAGGTTTGCCAATGGGGAAGAGAAAGCAGAAATACTCGATGCAGTCAGGGGTTTGAGGATTTTCATCATTTATGATGTATCCAACAGCGAGCCGGTAAAGGTTGCAGGGTCGGACGAGCCGATCAGGCTGTCGGTGAACGACCACCTGATGTTCCTCTTCACTACGATCAACGCCCTCCAGCTTGCCGGAGCCGATAGTGTGACGCTGGTCCTTCCTACCTATCCGTATTCCCGTCAGCATAAGAAAGGTGGGCGGGAAGCCCTGACAGCGGCCATGTTCGGCCGGATTTGCGAAATGCTCGGCGTTGAACGGATCATCACACTCGATATCCATAGCCGGGAAATTGAGAACAGCTTCTCCAATCTGCATCTGGAAAATCTGCATGCGTCCTACCAAACCTTGATCGCCCTGCATAAACTCATCGATTTCAGCGACCCGGACCTGGTGGTTGTCGCCCCCGATACCGGTGCGATCAGCAGGAACAAGTTTTACGCCCAAGCCCTCCACAGGCCTCTGGCCATGTTGTACAAGGAACGCGACTACTCCATCGTCAGCAAGGATGCGAAGCATTCCAATATCAAGAGCATCAACCTGCTTGGCGATGTCAACGGAAAGACCGTTCTCATTGCCGACGATATGCTCGCCACCGGTGGCACCATGATCATCGCCATGCGTGAATTGACCAACCTTGGTGCCAAGAAGATCATCTGCATGGTCAGCCTTCCCCTGTTCAACGCCAATGCCGTCGAGGATTTCGATGCTGCATACAAGGAAGGGATTTTCTATCGGATCATCGGCACGAATGCAGTCTTCCATGGTCACGACCTGTTGGACAAGGAGTGGTACATCCAAGCCGATATCACCGAGCTGTTCGCTCGGGTCATCAGCCGTCTCCATCACGGGCGTTCGATCAGCCCGTTGCTTGATAACCGCAAGTTCATCCAAATCCTGATAGACAATAGTCAGGCAAATCCACAAGCTCCCCTGCCAGGGGCCAGTGCTAGTGACCCGGACCGCGACTGATATCACTGTTGCGGCTCCGGGCTGATCCCACTTCATTGTCCCTTTTACGTTGTATCGGGGATGGTGTCGACAAATCCAAACTGAGTTCTTGGAGTGTCTCCTATGCAAATGTCACACAGAATTTCCGCCTTCCAATGCAGTCCTATCAGACGTCTTTCACCCTATGCCCGCGATGCTGTCAAACGCGGAATCAAGGTCTATCACCTCAATATCGGACAGCCTGACATTAAAACGCCTGCACAGGTCCTTGATGCGGTGCGTCATTACGATGAAACCATCATCGCCTATGGAAACAGCGAGGGTCGGCAGGAGCTCAGGGAAGCTCTTCCTGCGTATTATGCCAAGTATGGTCTGGATGTGAAGGCCGATGACATCCTGATCACAACCGGTGGCAGTGAAGCTCTGCAATTCGCATTCATGACGCTTTGCGACCCCTACGATGAGGTGATCATACCCGAGCCATATTATACAAATGTCTCATCCTTTGCCCATTCAGCCATGGTAAGCTTGGTTCCGATCACCAGTAACATGGAGGATGGTTTCGCCCTTCCCGACATTTCCGAGTTTGAGAAGAAAATCACCCGCAAAACCGGGGCCATCCTGATTTGCAGCCCGAACAATCCGACCGGCCACGTCTACACACAGGACGAGATGCTCCAGCTCTTGAACCTGTGCAAGAAGTACGACATTTTCTTGATCGTGGATGAGGTCTATCGGGAGTTTTGTTATGATGGCAAACAGTTTACCAGTGTGCTTTCTTTTCCGGAGTTTTCAGACCGCGTCATCTGTGTCGACAGCTTTTCCAAGCGCTACAGCATGTGCGGCTCGCGCATCGGTGCCTTGATCAGCCGAAACAAGGATGTCCTGGACAACGCTCTCAAGCTTGCCCAAGCCCGTCTTTGCCCGCCCGATATCGAACAGGTTGCCGCCTGTGCTGCATTGAAGACGGATGATGCATATCTGTTTGAGGTTCGCCAGGAGTATGAGCGCAGAAGGAATTTCATTGTTGAAGGACTGAAAAAGATCGATGGGGTGAAGTGCAGCATGCCCAAAGGCGCCTTCTACATGGTTGCCGAGCTTCCGGTCGACAATGCGGAGAACTTTGCCAGGTTCATGCTCAAGGACTTCAACCTGCATGGTGAGACAGTCATGGTTGCACCTTGTGAGGACTTCTATGTGACCAAGGGCGTCGGACGAAGGCAGGTCAGGATTGCCTACGTGCTCAACACTCACGACCTCGAACGTGCAGTGGCCTGCATCGATGCAGGCCTGAAGGTGTACCGAACGGAAGTGATGGGAGAAAAGCTCTAATTACTCCCCGATGATTTTGATGAGCACGTGCTTGTCGCGCATGCCATCAAAATCATAGTAGAAAATCTGCTCCCAAGAGCCGAAATCGAGTTGTCCCCCGGTGATTGCGATGACCGCCTCACGGCCCATGATGGACCGCTTGAGGTGGCCGTCCGCATTATGCTCCTTGTCGGTATTGTGCTTGTACTGTTCGTAGGGAAGCTCGGGCGCGAGCTTCTCAAGCCAGAGCTCAAAGTCCTCGTGAAGGCCTTTCTCCACTGCATTGATGAAAACACTGCTGGTAATGTTCATTGCGTTGACGAGGACCAATCCTTCCTTGATCCCGCACTCGTTCACTGCTTCCTGCACGGCGTCGGTGATATTGACCAGACCGCGTCGTTTGTTGAGGTGAAACCACAGTTCCTTACGATACGTCATCATAGGCGCCTCCTCGGATACCATTAGTATAGCACGGCTTCTTGCATTGCAGAAGAAATCGGGATACACTGCCGGCCAATATGCAGGAAGAAGTCGTAATCGTGAAAAAAACCCGCGTTCTTGGGCATCTTGCGGTGTTGTTGACCATGACTGTGTGGGCGACCACGTATGTCTCCTCAAAACAACTGCTGGCTGTTTTCACTCCGTCACAGATCCTTGTGGTACGCTCCACACTCGGCTTGCTGGTGCTGACCCTCATCAATCACAAGCCTTTGGTCTATGCACAAAGAAGGGACCGGTTGTTGGTTGCACTGGCAGGCTTTTGCGGCATTTTCCTCTACTACTTCCTCGAAAACACTGCTTTGCTCTTCACCAGTGCGAGCAATGTAGGGGTCATCGTTGCTGCAGCGCCTTTTTTCACATTGCTTGCCTCTCACCTGTTCCTGAAGGAAGAGAAGCTGAGAAAAAACTATTTCGTAGGGTTGGCGCTCTCCATGTCTGGCATAGTCCTGTTGACGTTCACCAGTACCGAAGAGGTGGCTTTCAACCCCAAGGGTGATGTGCTTGCATTGCTTGCGATCATGGTCTGGGCGCTCTATACGGTGCTTACCCGGGTCATCGGAAGGAAAGGGTATCCGAATCTGCAGGTGACCAGGAACATGTTCTTCTATGGCTTGCTCGGCCATACCCTTGTTCTGCTGATCAGCGGACAAGGTCTTCCCCTCGCTCTGGTGATCCAGACTCCCTACCTGTACCATTTCCTGTTCCTCGGTCTCATCGCTTCCGCTTTCTGTTTTCTTACCTGGAATTTCGGGTTGCGGACAATCGGACCGATCAAGAGTTCCTTCTATCTCTACCTTAGTCCCATCATCACCATCGCAGTTGCGGTAACTTTTCTCTCCGAGCCGTTCGGACAGCTCGATGCGATAGGTACGGCGCTCACTCTCTCAGGTTTGTTGATCAGTGAGTATAGAAGCCGGGGTGTCTAGCTTGTCAAAACTACTTTACTGATGTTACCCTGTTCCTGCAACGAGGTGGGAGATGGATACACAAAGCAAGCTGGATATCTTAAGTCGGGATGCGCAATACGACCTCAGTTGTGCCTGTGGCACCAAGAATCCCGAGGAGCATCGAAAGCGCAATGTTGCAGGATCTGGGTGGCTCTATCCCGCCACGACGGCCAGCGGCGGACCGGGTATCATGCTCAAGACCCTGTTGGGCAACCGTTGCACCAACGATTGCAAGTACTGCCCCTTGAGAAACAATCAGGATTTCAGGCCGGTCGCCCTTGCTCCCAAGGAGATGGCCTCCTTCTTTTACGAGTTTCAAAGCAAGCGCCCTCTTGTGGGCCTGTTTCTCTCCAGTGCGGTGCTCGGCTCGCCTGAAAAGACCATGGGGATGCTTACCGATACCGCAAGGATTTTAAGGAATTCCTATCGGTATCGGGGGTACATACATCTGAAGGTCATCCCGGGGTCGAGCAAGGAGAGCATCGATGAGGCACTCAAGTATGCCTCGGCCCTTTCCTTGAACATAGAGGCTCCCGGCGCTCATCATGTTGCCAAGCTTTCCGATACCAAAAATTATGTTCAGGATATCTTGGAGCCCTTGACGTATATCGCCAGGCAAACCGCAAAAGGTTCACGCTATGAGCGGGTTCATACTTCCAGCCAGTTCATCGTCGGGGCAAGTGACGAGCTGGATAAGGAGATTTTGCTCTATACCAGCCAAATGTATCGACAGCTTCATATGGGTCGATTGTATTTCAGTGCATACCAGAAAGGGCTTGGCGAGCAAAGCCTGCCTGGCGAGCAGCGACAGGAGATGCGATCACAACTTGAACTGTTCGATCTCGGCTTGCACCCTGAGGACAATCAAGCTTCCCTTACCCGGGAGCACCGCTTGTATCAAGCTGATTGGCTTTTACGGAAGTATGGGTTCTCCTATGAGGACCTGTTGTTCACCAACGAGGGAAATCTCAGTCTCGACAGGGACCCGAAGCTCGTTTGGGCACAGGCCAACCCTCAGTTTTTCCCTCTCTCGGTCAAGCGGGCTCCCAGGGAGGCCCTTTTGAGGGTTCCCGGACTCGGTCCTACGTATGTGCACAGGATTGTCAGCCAACGCCGCCTGGCTCCCGTCTCTTGCCTTGAGGATTTGAGGTTGCCGTTTTCCGTGCTCGAAAAGGCTCGTCCTTTTTTGACAATCTAGCTTATTACTCTTGTTGCTGTGCCCGCAATTGCCTACAATGCGGGCTATGGTCATCCTGTATTCCTCCTTCTTTTTCATGTACTCCATCTATGCCATCGTCAACCCGTTTTTGCAGGTGATGCTGCGAAATATGGGCTACTCCTACGAAATCGTAGGGGTGCTGCTTTCCTTGTTTGAAATAGCTGGCATTGTTGGCCCGCTCTTGGTTGCCCGACAGGTCGACAGACGGGGAAATATGAAGGGTGTTGTCCTGTTCAGCACCATGCTCTCTTCACTTGGCATGATAGCCCTGATGCTATCCACCTCGTTTGCGATGACCGTATTCGGCTTGGTCCTGCTTGCTTTCTTTTTGCGTTCGCTGATGCCTGTCCTGGATGCTTATGCCAATAATCTGTTCAACGGCGACTCTCAGAAGTATACCGTGATCCGCTCTTTTGGAACCGTGGGTTTTGTGTTCTTCTCCTTGCTCTTTGCTGCAACCAAACAGCCGGATCTTGCGAGCAACGTCAGTATCGGCACGTATGCCCTCGTCATCAGCGGTGTGTTCTTTCTGCTGGTGCTGGGCTGGAAGCAGGAGCCGAGGCGACCCAGAAACCAAGACCTGGGAGGCATCGAGCAAACCTCTCATTGGTTCGACCGGGCTTTCGTGGTGGGGATTTTCATCATCGCCCTGAACAGGATGAGCATGTCCTCCATCTCCAGCTTTTTCTCGTTGTATCTGGTTGAGGAGTTGAAGATCAATGCGATCAGCTTGATGAACGCTCTTGCTGCAGGCAGCGAATTCGGGGCCATGATCATTGCAGGAAGGCTCATCCAGCGAAGGAAGGTCCTTCCAGTGCACATGTTCATTGCCAGTGGATTGGCAATGGTTGTTCGTTTGATCATCTATGCTTTGCTTCCTTCCTACGCTGGGGTGTTGGCGGCCCAGCTGCTCCATAGCATCGGGTATGGATTCTTTCATCCCGCAGCCATTTATTTTGTATCACGAAGAGTCAGGCGTTCTCATCGCACCTTGGGAATTTCCATTTATATCTCCTTGGGTACCGGGCTTCCTGCTGTTCTCGGTTCGAGTTTGGGTGGTTTGATTGTTGAGTCGTTTGGGTATCGAACCCTCTTCTTATCTTACTCGCTCTTTGCCCTGGCTTCAGCATTGTTGTGCTTAGTCTTCTACCGGACAATGACGACGCCTCCGCTGGAAACGGTCTGAGAGAAGTAGCGGTTGGCGAGTTTGATTGCCTGTGCAAGGTATGGTATGCTCTCTGCTAAGGAGTGGTTGCAGTGAAAAGTAGTGAGGGTTGGGATTTGCTTTCCATTGGAGAGATTTCTCCGGAAAAAATCCAGAAGAATCTGAAGGAAGCCTCGGTATTTCTTGCAAATGATGTGCGGGTCATCCAGAGCATTGTTTTCGCCTACCACCCATTCGAGTTGCTGAAATATGCATGTTGGGAACGCAGGCGTATTGCGACGATGAAAAAACAGGATGCATTCGCCCAGCAGGTTTCCCAGCGGCTCGTCTCCTACCTTGCCTCCCTCCTGCCTCACTGGCAGACCCCTCCCTCCCAGAATCGTGAGATAGCAAGCAAGGATTGGAAACGTCTTACGCAAGTCTTTGAGGATTTGTGCAGAAAGAGCGTCCGCTATGTCGATAATACTGCATTGTTGCTGAGAGCCCGGCAGATTATCGATTCGGATGAGCTTCTTCTGGCATACCAGGAAGAAGCAACCGAATTCTGTCTGCCCCAAATCGTAGATGCTGATCTGCTTGAGCAAACCTATACTGCACTGCGTTACCAGTTGCAGCCTTTCAACGCCCTGGTCGGCGAGGTGTTTCCTGCCAAGCTTGATGGGCTGCTTTCCTCGTTTCTCACGCTTGCAAGGCGTGCAGTCGAAGGAATAGACACACTGCGTGAAGACAGCGCCACCTTCAAGCAGGCGAGCATGCTTCAGCTGGAGATGTATAAGAGCCGTGGGGAAAATGTCGATGATCTTGATGCTGTCATGGACCGCATCATCAAGGAGCAGGGGTGGGAGTCTTGGATAGAGAGCATCGTAGAGCGACGGGATGGTTTTGCTCTGTTCGATGTCCTGAAGGACACCAAGCTTTCCGAGCGTGATGCCTATCTGCTATCCCGAAATTTTGCTTCCCAACCGACTGATGAAGCTCCCTTTTTGTTGACTGACGGCTTACTGCAAGGCACATCTCCTTTTCTCCGTTTTGGAGCCAATTACTATTGTTTCGATGCGGAATCGTTGCTTCAGAGGGCATATGAGAGCATCAAGCGTGTTGTATGCCAGGAAAATCCCGACCTTGCTATGCAGTGGGATGCTATCGAACAAGAAAAGCACTCCCTCGTTCCTGTGACATTCTTTACTGCAATGCTTGGAACCATGAACTATACGCGTAATGTTGCACTCCCAGGCGGTACCCTGAATGCGCTCTTCGATGATGGAAAGAAAGAACTCATCGTACAGGTCCCCTATCGGGAACATGCCTATGCATCTCTCAATCCTTTCGATGATGCACAAGCGTATTGCAGTTTCCTCAAGGCAGAACTGGAAACCCGAGCTTTGGCGATAGAGCAGGGTACGCGGGCGGTAATTGTCGATACCAAGCATCCAATGCTCTATCCGCTTGTGATGGATCACAACGTTCTGACAATTTCATTTATCCAACTTGCCAATCTTGCCTCCAACTGGGAGGGTATTGCTGCCATCAAGGATATTCTCGGGCTTTCACCTTTTTCTGATGTCCATCATGATGAACATCCTCTGGAGGATGAGATTCCCGCAGAGGATGAGATTCCCGCAGAGGATGAGATTCCCGCAGAGGATGAGATTCCCGCAGAGGATGAGATTCCCGCAGAGGATGAGATTCCCGCAGAGGATGAGATTCCTGTTGCATCACCCTTCATCGGCTCCTCCTATTTTACTGCTTCCGATGATTCTGACAACGATGATTTTCATGATGAGAACGAGCAGGATGAGCTTGAGACGGCTGATGAACTCGCTTCGCTTGATGAACAACCAAGCTTGTTTGATTTTGAAGATGACGATCTTGATCATTATGAAGACCATGATGGGGAAGGGGATGAGTATGAGCTGGAAGCCTATTGCATATTGGAACCAACCGAGGTCCATGACGATGAGGACGATGATGGGCAAGAAGAGTACTTGAACTTTGCCGATGAGGATATGGAGGATGGAACCGAGGAATTCTCCGAATTGTTCCATACCGGCGACGCTGATGAAGATGACGAAGATGAGCTGGTGTCCATGCTCCAGACAGATAAAGAAGAACCAGAGCCGGTTGTCAGCAAGCCGTCCTCGCCTTTCTCCTTCTTTTCCCATCTCTCCACTATTGCAAAAGGTGGTTCCAGTCCTGTCGAGAAGAAACTAGAGCCTGTCCAGCAAAAAGCTATCCAACCTGAATCTGTGCTTGCATTTGATGAAGATACACCTTTATCCGAACTCATTGAACAAGAGCAGGAACCCATGGTTGAGCAGGAACCTGTGGTTGACCAGGAACCTGTGGTTGACCAGGAACCTGTGGTTGAGCAGGAACCTGTGGTTGAGCAGGAACCTGTGGTTGAGCAGGAACCTGTGGTTGACCAGGAACCTGTGGTTGAGCAG
>JAAZAT010000158.1 GCA_012514185.1 Spirochaetales bacterium
CGCCCGGCGCTCAGGCTCCTCGGTTCCGTAAACAATGTCCTCCGACCCCATCTTGGAAAGGGCAGCCGTGTCCCCGCGGGATGCGTAGTAGGCGGTAGCCATCTTCTCGCGGTTGCGCACCGTGTAGCTTCTGATCATATCGAGATCGGCGTCAGTTATCTGCGAGCCACCACCGACCTTGGAGGCTAAGCCCCAAATGAAGGAGGGAAGGCCGAGCCCCTGCCAGTTCTCGCGAGCCTCACTGATATCCTGCACGAGTGAACGCAAATTGCGGTCGCTGTTGACAATATCCATGAAAGAGTCGATGTACATCTGTTTTGTCGTAGGAGAGGAGAGTTCCAGCAGCCGCTTGTAAAAATCGATATCCTCAGGGGTTTTCGGCCCGAGCACATCGAATCCCTGCTTTTGCAGCTCTTCCTCCACAAGAGCCTTGAGCTCCTCGGGGGTATTCACATCCTTAGCCAGTGGCAGGATCCAGGAGAAGCTCCTAATCAGCTTGCGATCAGCCAGCTCCTTGTCCGCCCATTCTTCCCCGGCATATGCCTCCAGCACGCGGTCGGGTACGGTGAGGCCGCGCTTCATGGCCGCCTGCACCTGGGTGCGGTGGCGCTGCATGTATCTGTCTGATATTTTTCTGGTGGTGGTTTCGCTGCCTTCAAGATCGGCAGCCATACCCGATTCGGAGAGTTCGAACCGGGTGTCTTCTGTTAGTTGCCCTTGTCTGTAGAGCTCTTCGACTCTTGCGAGGTTTTCACCTGAGTATTCTTTGATAAGGGCTTCGAATAATGCCCGCCTACCGAGAACCCACGAGTGTAGATCGGATCCGTCGGCAATGCCTGCCTCAGCGAGGACCTTGCTCCCGCTCGGGTCTTCGGCCCAGTCGTGTTCGTACCCATATTCACCCTCCGTCCATATTTCGGTACTTGATACGATTCCAAATGAATCCTTGTAATCCTCATAGAATGAGCCCAAACCGTCAAGGTATGTCTCATCATATACATACGGGGCCTTTGTGAAGTCATCCCTGAAATTGATGAACGTTATCTCGTTGCTGCCTGTCTTGGTGTATCCTGCATCATCACCGAGATATTCCTTCAGTTCCCCGAGAACCGATATAAGCTTATCACGATCAAGCTTGTCTTGAAAGGTCATGACCACGGCTTTCGCGTATTTCCCACCATGTACCGCAACATCATCCGGGTTCAGCTTTTTCTTTGCTATATAAGCATCCCTGAATGCGTCTGCTTCCGCCTGGGTATCAAACTTGCTGCCGGGGATGGTGGTGGTCTTTGTGATCGCACCATCTTCGTCGCGGGTATATTTCACCGTCTTGAAAAGCATCTCTTTTTTTGCAGACTCGGAGGTCAGCGGTGTGGAGTCGGGCTTAAAGAACGGGACAGCATCCTGCTTGAAGATATACTGGATTGCCCTCGCATATTTGCGGACGATATCGAACGAGACTCCCTCACCCTTAATCCTGGTCGGGAAAAGGTTCGATTGGGCATTCGGGCTTACAGCGCCTGCGTATGCCCCGGACCCGGGTGCTATGAAGGAGAGTGGTACACCAAGCTTCCCTGCAAGCATGTCGGCGCCTTCCGGGTCAACGACCAGTGATACCGCCTTTGCCGTGAAGCCGGAGAGCACGGGACCACTCGCATTGTTGATCTCATACCCCAGTGCGGTGGACGGGTTTGCTTCCCAGGTGACAACCTGCGAAGAATCATAGATGGCTTGTTTGAAGCTGAATCCGGTTTCCTCAACCAACTTCTTTACTTCTTCTGAAGTGCCCGATTTCTCCAGGGCGTTCTTCCTCCAGAGTTGTTTGTGCAGTTTCTCGCTCTCGCCGGATGTTGGATATTTTACCTTGCCATTTTCCACCCATGCCCAACCTGATGCTATACTCTCCTTGTTGGTCATCTCCTTGATGGCATCGATCTCGTACCTGGTCTTCATCGACGACCATATGGCTGCCTGTATCTGGTGGGTAGTCCATGGATCTTCTCCGGGTTGCAGTTTCGCATTGAGCTCGGCTGCAAGCCTTCTGGTGGAATTCTCACTGAATGAATACTTCCCTGTTCCCTTGTCATCGGAATACGCTTCGACCTGGTATCCAAAAGCTCTCGCCATCCAAAGGTCCATGGTACCGACATCGGTGATGTCCATATCAGGGAATGCCTCTGGGTGCTTTCTCACTAATTCGTAGATGAGGTTGTCATAGAAAGACCCGGTCTTTCTCCCTTCCCAGTCTTCATTATGGTATAGGGCGCGTCTGGCCTTTTCGTCGAGCTCCCCCATGCCTGAGTGCAGATCTTCTTCAGCAAGACCTGAGGCCCAGTGGTTGTAAGCACGAATTGCCATCAATGTGTTGTTCGGAACGTTGTTATTGGGCGAGTATATTGCAAGCAGCTGAATAAGCTTTTTTGTTTTCTCCGGGTCTCCTTGCGTAATCCTCCATACTTCCTCGGCGCTTTCTTCGTACCAATACCTACCGGATTCTCCCTCTTTCACCAGCTTTCGCAATAGGCTTCGAAGCTTATTCAAGTCCTTCCTGGTCTTCACCCACTCAGGAGCGCCCTTGATCGTACCGGTTGATGTTTCCTCCGGTTCCCACTTCAGATATGGATCCCTTACCCTCTGCTCGAACCTGGTATCCTGCGGTTCTGCCATATACACCTGAGAAGGGGAGACTACTGCATACTCATATGGACCACCATTCTGCGCCTCGGCGATCAACCCATCATAACCGTACTCCTGCAAGCGGCTGACAAGATCCTCGGCTTCGCGCTTCAAGTATTGCTGTGCCACACTCTTTCCGGCCTTGATTTCCTCCAATTGGGCTGAGACGGTATCCGGCAGGAAGCTGTACTTCCTTGCAGCATCTATCATGTTGTCATAGTCTTTGTCGGTGAGGTTTCGGAAGTCCAAGGGATTTTGCATATCCATGTAGACTGAGTAGACACGCCCGACATCTCCGAGCCTTACGGACAAATTCGAGCTTCCTCGGAACTGTTCCCTGGAGAACTCCTCGGCCATCCCGTAGTCGTCGGTTGCGTAGGTATATCCTGTCTCCCCACCATGCGCCCGCCTTGCTCCCGAGTTGTCCAGCTCTGTAATATTTACGTTCTGGCTCCCGTGATAGAGGAGCTTCGCTTCCCCGTTCTCATCGACTGCCTTGGTGTTGGCGAATAGCTGCTTGAACTCTTCAGAGTCGCGCTCAGGAGCTATTTCAAACCTGGTATCCTCTTCCTTCTTCCTCGCAATGGTCTCCCGGCGCTTGATGATCGCCTTCCTGTACGGCTCGAATGCAGATGCCTGGTCGTAGCCCTGCTCATCGAGGATGGATGCAACCTCCTCATTGGGGATGATGCGGTTCACCTTCAGGGCGCCGGAGATTACCCACGTCCCGTATTTCTTTTCCTTGAACAGGTAGTACCCATCCTCAGGGATGGTATCCGGCAGGTCCCTGGTCGGTGCCATATCCGCCTGCGGCTGGTAGTCAACGTCCATCGGATACTCGACCTCTGCCCATACGCGGGTGCCTCCCGCACGCTTGGAGCGGTAGGTTCCTGCATCGGTCCCATCGTCGCCCTTGAGCCACGGTGCATCGGGAGTGGTGGACCCAATGTGCCAGCCAGGCCTTCTCGCGAATCCCTTGGTTGGCCGGTTCTCAGCCTTGAGCCAGACGCCTACCGGCGTTTCCCGAGTGCTTCCAATGAACAGCGGATACAGCTTGCCTCCGACCATATCGAAGAGCTTGAAGCCCTTCCCGGTTTTCTGCGGCTGGTAATCCTCGGCAATCTCGAACTGAACATCCTCGGCTTCCTCGACAGGCTGAGTTTCTGCGGTCTCTGTCGTCTTCCCGTCCACGTCGGTCACCGACTCTCCCAGTGCGTCGTTTGCGGCTGCAAGCAGGCGCCTTACCTCGAGGTCGGTCATGCGTACCTTTATCCCAATCTTCCTAAGAAACCTGCGTACAGCTTCCATTGCACGCTGGATGAACCCAACCTCTGCCGGTTCGA
Organism: Spirochaetales bacterium; assembly: GCA_012514185.1. GTDB lineage: Bacteria > Spirochaetota > Spirochaetia > Sphaerochaetales > Sphaerochaetaceae > Sphaerochaeta. The sequence continues at coordinate 4,020 of JAAZAT010000158.1, forward strand.
TAACGCCGCCGCTTTGCATCTCGCCGGCCTTGATGGCGAGGTATTCGTCGACCTGATAGGCCTTGCTCTTACCCTGCACTGAAGCAGGAATAACGGCCTTGATTCTCTTCTCCCCGATGCGGTCGTACAGGGCGGTGAGCTCCCGCTTGAAATCTTCTCCCAGAAGCTGTCTGAGGCCCCTGTGAGCCACCCATTCGTGTGCGTAGGTTCTCTCGATCGTGTCTGCTGTAGAGTTTTCTGCAACGATGTACACCGAACCTTGATGATATACTGCCGTGATGTCCTTGGGACCGAGCCCGAGATTGACAGCAGAAGTCTTCACCCCGGCGGGGAGGTCGGAAGCACGGGCGACGATATTTGTCTTGGTCCCTACTTTCGCATCGAGCGCATCCACGAGCTTCTGCATGGCCTCTGCGTGCCGCTGGGCCTTATCGGATACCGGATCCTCTGCGGCCTTCTCCCAGCCCTGCTGTGCGTTCTCCTGCTTTGCCTTGAGCTTACGCTCTGCGATGAGCTCCTCGACGCCTCCCTCCTTCTGTGCGGCCTCTGCAAACTCCTCTGGGGTCATCTCGTATGGAGGCTTCTTTGTAGCCTCTGCAGAAGCGACGGCCTCGGTGCTGGCAAGCGTTGAGGCATCGAACGGGGAGGAGATGATCGAGCGAAGCTGTTGCACGGAAGGAAGCTCCTGCTGTTCAGGTGTGAGCTTGTCGAGCTGGCGCATGAGCCGGGGGCTCGCCTTGGTGATATGATCTGCAGCCTGGGCGGCATCCATCACCCGCGTCTCGCGGTAGATCGCAGACATGACGCTACGCATGGCTTTGGTGTTCACGTCCTGTGCCTCGAGCTCGTTGATTACCGACTCCACAGTACTTCCCACCAGCCGATCGGCGGCCCACGTTCCTTCGGTTCCCACAACCACGCGTCCCGACTGGCCTGCGACATCGAGCTCCAGATCAACGCTGTAGCGCCCGGAAGGGCCGGGAATGGAAGAGTTATCCTCGATTGCAAGGGTACCCTCGGGCTTCTTCTCGAATGCCTTCTGGGCATCGTCCGTGATGATGTAGGCCCGCCCGCCTTGGATATCCACACGCCCGCCCACGGAGGAGGCAAGGTTGTTTACCTGCTCGCCGAATGCAGCATAGTTGTCTTCTCCCAGCTGTTGGGTGTAATCGCTTCTCTGCTTTACCTCGACCTGCATGTTCTGCACGCCGCGTTCGAAGAGTGCCTGATAGGTGTCCATTCCCTCGACAACGCGGTACTGCTGCATTCCGTCGCGCGACTGGCCCGCAGGTACCACCTTGATGGGAGCGAGCTTCTGGCGGCCCTTGGCTGCAGCGTCGATGCGCTTTCCGACCGCATCCTTGTCGTATTCGGATATCGGGTTGATGATACTACCAGCTGATATGGTGACGCCGCTTTCGGTATCGAAATAGACTCGGGCATCAGTACGTGCGTCGCTTTTGGCCGTGGCCATTGAGACGGCGGTGGAACCTGCGAACGGAATGAGACCCAACGTCATCATGGTGGGTAC
>JAAZAT010000008.1 GCA_012514185.1 Spirochaetales bacterium
AGCGCCTCGGACAACGTATTGCGCGGCGGACTTACCAACAAGAAAGTGGATGTGAAGGAGCTGATGAAAATTCTGGAGATCAAGGGCAGGGAAGTAGAGAAAGCTCCGATGCTCATAGGTCGCTCAGGCAGGCTTCATGTGCTTACTCCCACCGAGGAGTTCCATCTGATGGTGCTCAAGAGCGGGACGTACCACATCAATGAACACAGAAGCATTGAACTGGTGTTCGTGACCGAGGGACAGGCGGTGTTTCAATCGGCTGCAGAGAAACGTACCTTGGAGAAAGGAAGCTGCCATGTAATCGCAGCATCTCTCTCTTCCTACACCTTGGAGGTTGAGGGGACGCTCTTCATCGCCGACGTTCCCCGCTGATCAAATTTCTCTCTTTGGGGTTGGAAAGCCTGTTATCGGAATGCTATAGTCCTTGTATGGATACTTATCTGAAGGTATTACAAAAAGAAATGCGCCCCGCAATGGGATGCACAGAGCCTGCAGCCTCAGCACTTGCCGGGGCCAAGGCCGCTCAGTTGTTGGATGGCCGGCCCACTTCCCTGGAGGTGGTAACCAGCAGGGATATGGTGAAGAACGCCATGGGTGTGGGTCTGCCGAATTGCTCGCTCAAGGGGATCCAGGCAGCGGTAGCCCTTGGTGCGTCAGGCGGTGATGTTGATAAGGGCTTGAGTATTCTCAGCGAATTGAGCGATGAGCAGATTCAGCATGCGAGTTCCATGCCGGTTTCCCTTGCCATCGATTCCGAAGTTCCTTCGCTATACATCAAAGTGGTTGCCAAGAATGAAGGCGGCACTTCCGTCGCTGTCATCAGTGGTGAGCATGACCGTTTCAGCTACCTCGAGCAACATGGGCAGGTACTGCTCAGTTTGGCTGTTGATGCCTGCGGTTCCTCCCTGCAAGAGGAAGACGAGCAGTTTATGGGCGGTTCTTCCTTGTCTGATCTCCTTGCTTGGGTGCAGCAGGCACCGCAGGAAGCCCTGACTTTGGTCCTTGATGCCAAAAATACCAATATGGCCATTGCTCAGCATGCCTTGGAGCACTCCTATGGTCTGTCGGTAGGGAAAATCGCAGCCGAGCCTATCGGTAAAACACCTTCCAGCCTATCCGAGGCTTTCAGCCTCGCTTCGGCCATGGCGGCAGCGGCCAGTGATGCAAGAATGGCAGGCTGTCCGCTTCCTGTGATCATCAACAGCGGCAGCGGCAACCAAGGCATCACCTTGACAGTACCCCTTGCTGTGGTTGGATCCTATTTGGCATGCAGTGAAGAGAAACTGGCCAGGGCCCTGCTGCTCAGCCAACTGGTCGGTCTCGCCCTGACTGCCAAGAAGAATCGGCTCAGTGCCTTGTGCGGCGCCTTTACGGCAGCCATAGGTACGGCATGCGGGCTTGTGTACCTGCTTGATGGAACCCTTGTTGAGATGGACAGGGCGTTCAATACCATGGTGGGCAACCTGACCGGTATTATTTGTGATGGGGCGAAGATGACCTGCGCCTTGAAGATTTATAGCTGCGTCGAGGCAGCGAACCTGGCCTGCAAACTTGCTTTCAGGGGTATGTCTCCAGGAAATGAGAGCGGCAT
>JAAZAT010000175.1 GCA_012514185.1 Spirochaetales bacterium
CACCTCATAGGTATGGTCGAGCACGGTCTCCTCCCACTGTGGGAAGGTGGGCATGTAAGGATGGGAGCTGCCGCAGGCAACCAGTTCGAGTGACGGGTCGAACAGCTTGATCGCCTTGCCCACTTCGCAGGCCAGTCGTCCATATTCCTCGGCACTCTTATGGCCGACCTGCCAAGGTCCGTCCATCTCGTTCCCCAAACCCCAGAGCCGTATTGCATAGCTCTCCTCAGCTCCATGGCTTTTTCTGAGATTGCTCAGAGTGGAACCACCCGGATGATTGCAATACTCGACCAGGTCCTTCGCTTCAGCAAGGCCGCGTATTCCCAGGTTGATCACCATCATCGGCTCGGTTCCCACTTTCTTGGCCCAATGCATGAACTCCTGCAGGCCGAACTGATTCGGATCGAGGGCCTTCCAAGCCAAATCAAGCCGGGTCGGGCGGTTTTCCTTGGGACCTATCGAGTCTTCCCAATTGAAATTGGAAACATAGTTGCCTCCGGGAAACCGAACCACCGGAACATCGAGCTCGCGGACAAGGTCCATAACATCGCTGCGAAAACCTTCTTCGTCTGCTGCAGGGTGACCGGGTTCGTAAACACCCCCGTAGACCGCTCGACCAAGTTGTTCAACGAACGAACCAAACAGCCTGGGATCGACCGTCCCCAGGACAAATTGCTTGCTTGCATGTATCGTACACTTCACGATGTTGTTCCTATTTAGTTTTCAGTGGAGGATAATCTCCCGGTGCAAGAGCAACCCCTGTCTTTCCCTTGAGAAAAGAACCTTTTGTACAAATTTCTTGCACTTTTGAAATCAAGTATAAGTCAGCTTGTTCAGTTGTCAACTGTTTTCCTGCTGAGATTTAGGTCAGTTTAGTGAAACATATCGTATATGACTGAGCGTTAAAAGCGAATTTTCCTGCATTTTATTACAATTTTTTTGTTTCTTTCTATAACCGACAAACACCGATGTCCCTTATGGTCCGAGGCAGACATAAGGGACAGAAAAAAGGTTGCCTGAATGCGTGTTTCCTTAATCCTTCAGCAACAACGATACCCATGAGACTTTTTCGACCGGCTTGCCGTCGCTGATCCTGCTTATCCCGTTGAACCACGTCTCGGAGCACTGCTCGATGAATGCTTGATCGTGGATGGGAAAGCCTGAAGCACTGCCAATCATGCAGTCGATGCCGCACATCGGACACTGAAGCGTCTTGTCCAAAGGAGGGCGCTCCTCGATCCAAAAGAGTTTTCGTTCATTGTGGGGATTGAACGTATGGCCGCAGTAGAAACAGGTACAGCTGTCACTTTCCATAATCTGCTTCTCGTTTGCGAACGTTGCCTGATGGGCCTTCTTGATGAATTCTTTGCTGTAGCTCATGTGCTTACCTTCCATCCTGCATCAATCAATGCGTCAAGGCTCTCATACTCCCCTTCCAGTACGTCACGCTCGTAATCGTAGACTCGATACCGGTTGGAAAGAGCATCCTTGAGGGTGATATACGCGAAGCGACCGTCCAAATGGTCGAGATAACAACCTTTATTGGGCTGCATCAACGAGAAACTGAATGCGACAACATCCACGTTGCTGATGATGTCCCGTGTCAAATCCTGCTGATCCTTTCTCCATGATTTCATGATTATCTCTCCTCTCAAGGAGAGCATACCACCTATATTGTGCCAATCGATGTCACAGTGGTTTTTTATTACAAGAATTGCAGGCAAAGCACAGGCTGCCCTTTCGGACAGCCTGTTTCTTGTTTAGAGAGAGAATTTTGCTCATTTCCCAGCGCCTAGCCTACCACCTCGAAGCCGCCGTCAAGCAGCTGCTTTCTCAGGTGCTCGATCTGCTTGGCAGGAGAGCTCAGGTTGGGCAAGAACGGTTTCCCCACCTGCATGCCCACCAGGTTCGCCAGGTCCTTGGTCGCAACCGGGAAGCTCGACTTGTCGGTCGCAAGCCGGATCGGGTTGAGCCGCCACTGCGCCTCAAGCGAGCCCTTCAGGTCCCCGGCCACGTACGTGTCGTAGATGGAACAGACAAGCTTGGGCAGGTAGTTGGCCGTCGAGCACACAGCACCCACGGCCCCCACGCACAGGCCCGAGTAGATCAGCGTGTCCTTGCCGCTCATCACCTTGAAGCCCACGTCGGCGTTGCGCCTGATGAACTCCATCGTCTGCGTCAGGTCCCCGCTGGAGTCCTTCATCCCCACCAGGTTCGGTATGGTGTGTGCAAGCTCCTCCACCAGGTCCTGGCTCATCGCGTAGCCGCACCGCCCGGGGTTGTTGTACAAGAGCACCGCCGTGTCCGGCACACTGGCGGCTATGCTTCGGATGTGGCCCTTCAGCTCCTCGTCGGTGGGCTTGATGAACATCGGCTGCAGGATCGATACGGCCTTCGCCCCCATCGACGCTCCCATCCGCGCTATGCGGATGCACTTGCTGGTGCGGATGCTGCCCACCCCCATGTAGACGGGCACGCGCCCGCCCGCTTGGTCCAGCATGACTGACAGCGCCCTCTCCATCTCCTCCTCCTCCATCATGTAGAACTCCCCGTTGGAGCCGAAGGCCAGGATGCCCGAGCACCCGCCCTCGATGATGAAGTCGATGAGCTTGCGAAGAGCCGCCTCGTCCAGCGTCTCGTCCTCTTTGACCGGGGTCACGATCGGGGGGATGATCCCCTTGATGAAGGAGGTGTCCATGATCACTGTCCTATCGCGGTGCCGCTCAGCTTGGCGTAGTAGCGTGCAAGGGCGCTGTGGTCGTCCCCTCCGAAGCCGTCTGCGTGCAGCGTCTCCATCATCTCGCGCGCAAGGGCCGTCAACGGCAGCGGGCTTCCCACCCCGTGGCCCGTGTC
>JAAZAT010000189.1 GCA_012514185.1 Spirochaetales bacterium
ATAAAAGAAGAGAATGCGCCAGCCATAGCCGATGAGAATAATTCGCATGGTAAACCTGCCCTATTGTGGGATTTGTTCATGCTGCTACTATAGCACAGCACGGAAGGGTTTCCTTGCGAATCAATTTGAGCTGTGATTCGATTCATCATGTATAAAACTTCCCTGATTACTTGGAATAAAGGGATGGAGACTCCTCCTTATATTGTGAAATACAGAGGGTGTGCCCGGGAACAGCTTTTGTCGGTTTTTTACTTGCCAAACGAGAACAAGGCAATGTTCCCTCTCATTCAAGCAAGAATAAAAAGAGAAGAAAAATCTTGACAGGTGGGGTATCTGTGTTAGAATTATTTTGTATACAATATTTCCGTAGGAGGACGTTTATGAAAAAATTGCTGGTAACACTTCTGATTCTCGTCGCTTCCATTGGATTCATTTCTGCTCAGGCACAGGTCGAGTATCCCTCTCGCGATATCACCAATATCTTGGTGTGGGGAGCCGGCGGCGGTACGGACACGGCAAACCGCCTGGTGATGGCAGAAATGGCAAAAGAACTCAAAGTAAATGTCAACGTGAACAACGTGACCGGTGGCGTTGGTGGTTCGGTAGGCATGTATGAAGCGTATGGCAAACCTGCAGATGGCTATACGCTTTGCGGTCTATCGGAATCAGTCGTTACCGCTGCGGTACAAGGAGGATTCTCTAATCGCATGAATGTATGGGACTTCTTCATCATCGGAGGTTCTCCCGATCTCGTATCAGTTACTCCGAACGCACCTTACAACACAGTTGCCGAACTCATTGAAGCTGCCAAGAAAAATCCGAAGAGCATTCGCGCAGGTGCAAGTGCTGCAGGTTCAATCCACCATTTGAACCTTCTGGCTTTTGAGAAAGGTAGTGGAGCCCAGTTCAATTTCATCCCGTACGACAGCTCTGCAGCTTCTCAAAACGCAGCAATGACCGGTGAAGTAACCTTGGTTATTACCTCGGTGCAGGAGCAGGCCGAGTTGCTCAAGGCCGGCAAGCTCCGACCGTTGGCCATGCTGACTCCCAATGCTTTCTCTTTTGAAGGCAAATCGATTCCGTCCGCGTTTACCTCATACCCCAGACTTGCTGATTATCTGCCGCTCGAGCAGCAAATCGGTTTTGCGATTCGCAAGGATGCTCCTGAAGCAGTAAAAGCCAAATTACAAGCCGCCTTCAAGGTTGCAATGACCTCTGAACCAATCAAGAAGTTTGGTACAGAACGCTATTTCACCCTCAAAGGCTATGTAGGCGATGAAGCAAACAAGATTTTCGACAAGCTTGAATCGGTCTTCTCCTGGACACTATGGGATCTTGGTGCTGCAAAGGTGAATCCTCAGACACTTGGCATTCCCCGGTAACGTGTCGTTCACGGAAAGAAACTCGTAATTGGATGGAGATGTGCTCAATCACACCTCCATCCACAAGGTAGACAACAGCTATGATGGACAAAACAAAATTACGCGGTGCAGATCTGATCACCAGTTTCCTCTTCTTCCTCTTGGGTGTCTGGATACTATTTGAATCATTCAAGATGCCTCTTACCGACTCCTATGCCGGAGTCAACAGCGTATGGTATGTTTCACCGGCTCTCATGCCCCTGATTATTGGAACAGCCATCATCATACTCTCAATTTTCATATTTCTGCATGGATTGAAACATGGGGGCAAAGAATCACTTGCTCTCATTTGGAAGTCATTGAAGGACGGAAAAGTATTCAGTGATGGAAATATCCGGTATGCTTCCGTACTGCTACCCTTGATCGCCATGGTATACATGAACCTGACCAGGATAGACTTCTTTCTCACCCTGGTTCTTTATCTTGGGTTTACCATCAGCGTTTTTTATATCGATGATATGCACTTCATGCGTTCGACACTCCGCTTTTATACAATAGAAATGGGTATCCTGTTCATTCTTTTTGTATTCGGTCTCGCACCACTTCTCAATTCCATATTTCTTTACCTGGTGGATATCATAGCACTGCTTATGATCATCGCACTTACCGTATGGATGAAATTTCAGCTGAAAAAACTTGCAATAGGAGGATCTGCAAAGAAGTTCAAGCATGCAATGCTGATGACCTATCTTGCTCCGTTGTTCTTGGTCCCAATTTTCAGATTCCTCCTGCGCGTTCCCCTTCCCAAGGAAGGCGGAATCGTCAACCTTATGTCGCTTCTCTATTACACACTCAGATAGTTGGATGAAAGGGGAATAATCATGGATATTGGACAACAATTCGGCATTTTTTTCTCGAATATTCTTAGCATTGTCACCAACCCTTCCCTGTTGATCATCCTGTTTGGAAGTACCTTGATGGGCATCATTTTCGGCGCCCTTCCAGGTCTTACCGCAACGTTGGGTGTAGCGTTGCTTACCACGCTGACCTATAGCATGTCGACTCAAGGCGCGATGGTTGCACTTATGGGAATTTATGTTGGTGCAGTATATGGAGGGTCCTATGGCTCGATCATGATCAACATTCCGGGAACAGCTTCCGCTGCAGCAACAGCGCTGGATGGATACCCGATGGCTCTGCGCGGCGAAGCGGGCAAGGCTCTCGGCCTTACTACGACCGCCAGTGCAATAGGCACCTTTGTCGGCATGATGTTTGTAGTCATTTTCACCCCGTTGATCGCCGCTCTGGCCTTGCAATTCACTTCCTTCGAATTCTTCCTGCTTGCTTTCTTCGGTATCATCATCAGTGGCAGCATTTCATGACCCGACACTGTTCAAAAAGGGTGGATCACCGGTTTCCTTGGTCTGTTCCTTGCCATGGTCGGCCGAGACCAATTACAGGTCTACCCTCGGTTCACCTTGGGAATCATGCAACTGGACAGCGGCATCGAAATCGTTCCGGTATTGATTGGAGCATTCGGCATCCCTCAGATCATTCAAGTGCTCAAGGATTGCCAAATAACTGCAGAACCGGCGAAAATCAATAAAATCCTTCCTTCCTTTGCAACTATCGGACGCAATCTGAAACACATCATCCGCAGTGCCTTGATCGGGGTGGGCATCGGTGCAGTACCGGGAATCGGCGAAGATATTGCAGCCTGGGTATCCTATGGGACAGCCAAAAAATCTTCCAAGCATCCGGAAAAATTCGGTACCGGTTACGAAGAAGGCATTATTGCCAGCGAGGTTGCGAACAATGCATGCATAGGAGGAGCCATGATTCCCCTTCTTTCCATGGGAATCCCGGGAAGTCCTCCGGCTGCCATGCTGCTGGGAGCCCTCATGCTGCATGGCGTGGCACCGGGACCCATGCTGGAAATCGAAAAGCCTGGTTTTACCTTAGGAATCAGTGCCATTCTCTTCTTGGCTTCCATAGCGATGTGGGTTGTCGGCATGCTTTTAGCTAAGCAAGTGGTCAAGCTTCTCAAAGTTCCACCAGCTCTGTTCATGCCGGTGGTGGCAGTCCTCTGCTTGATCGGATCGTACGCCTTGGGGCTGAAAGTTTTCAACCTCTATCTCATGATTCCCATGGGGATCTTGACCTATTACCTGACGAATATGGGCTATCCAATTCCGCCTTTGGTAATCGGCGTAATCCTCGGATCCATGGCGGATGCCAATCTCCGACGCGGTCTTATGGTCAGTCAGGGAAGCCTTGCACCCTTCTTCACTCGTCCGGTTGCCTTGATTCTCTTGCTGATCATTGTATTTACATTCATCAGCAATACGAAGGGATATAAAACCCTATTGCAACGAATAATGCGGAACAGATAGCGACGCTACAAGAAAAAACTGACTGGAGGCTGCAGATGAATCTACGTTATCTGGGAAAATCAGGATTGGCGGTATCAGAACTATCACTCGGAACCATGACCTTCGGTGCCCAAGGCTGGGGATGCGATGAAAAGGAATCACATCGCATCCTGGCAGCCTACCTCGAATCCGGTGGGAATATGATTGATTGTGCCGATGTGTATGCCAAAGGTGAAAGTGAGCGCATCATCGGGTCTTTTCTCCCAACGATTGCCCGTGATGAAGTACTGATTGCCACCAAATGCAATTTTCCATTCAACCAGAGTCCAAACGGCGTCGGTTCCAATCGCAAACACATCGTTACGTCAGTTGAGGCAAGTTTAAAACGATTGGGCACCGACTACATCGACATCTACTACTTGCATCGCATTGATCCCACAGTTGCAGCTGAGGAGGTCATGGAAACTCTGGACATCCTCAAAAGGCAAGGGAAAATACTATACTCTGCCTGCAGCAACCTGCCTGCATGGAGGTTGATGGCGGACTCCATGGAAGCCAAGGCCAGGCAAAGCAGCACCTTTGTATGCGGCCAGTACATGTACAACCTGATCGATCGCAGCAGCGAGCAGGAAATCATTCCTGCGATGATTCATCAAGGAATCGGCTTGCTTTGCTGGAGTCCCTTGGCCGGGGGGTTGTTGACCGGAAAGTATTACGGACAACAAAGCGTCCCGCAAGGATCGCGCTTTGAGTATCGCAAGAATCTGGATGTGCCGCGGTTCTGGACGCAGAAGGGGAAAAAGATTGCTGACGACCTTCAGGAACAGGCTCTTGCTTCTGGTTTATCTGCAACACAACTGGCCATTGCGTGGTTGCTGGATAAGCAGTATGTCAGTTCGGTAATCCTGGGAGCAAAATCGGTTGGGCAGCTGAAAGAGGCAATGAAGGGAGGCGAAATTGCGTTGACCGACGATCTGCGCAATAAGCTTGAAGCCATCAGCAAGCCTGACAAGAGCTACCTCTGGAGTTTTACCGATGAAACAAACCAGCAATTCCGAGAGCGGGCTCAATCATTCCCTGGTACAGTAATTGTGTAAGCTATGACAGCATACCTATAAACAGGAGGCCCGAATTCGGGCCTCCTGCTCATGGTGGATGGATGAATCAACCTAACAGTCTTTGAGCCTGTTTCACTATTTCATCAACCGTGATGCCGTTTTTCTCAAGCAGGCGCTCATACGGTGCCGACTCACCGAATTGGTCGCGAATACCGATTCTTGCAACCCTGGGGCCGCCTTCAGCGGCAACAATCTCACTTACCGCCGAACCCAAGCCATTCAAAATGGTGTGATCTTCCACCGTCACAATACCCTTCGTGGTCCTGATTGAGGTTCTCACAGCCTCCTCATCCAACGGCTTGATGGTATGCATATCCAAAAGCCTTACGCTGACACCCCGCCTCTGCAGCTCGTTTTTGGCAGCAACACAAAGAGAGAGGATATCACCATTGGATATAATGGTAATATCGGTACCTTCAGAGAGAAGTTTCGCCTTCCCAATTTCAAAGGTGTCGTTTTCATCATAGATAAAGGGAACTGCATCACGGGTGAAGCGTATGTACAGCGGTCCATGGTGCTTCTCAGCAGCCTCCTGCACCAGTGCATAGGCACTATAATAGTCGGCAGGAGCAACAACAGTCATGTTGGGCAGGGACCGCATGAGAGCAAGATCTTCAATGCCCTGATGGCTTGCCCCGTCGTTGGCAGGAGTCAAGCCCCCATGCGAACAGGCAATCTTTACATTCAGGTTCGGGTAGCAAACCTCTTGCCGTATTTGCTCTAGCATGCGCATGCTGCCGAACACGGCATAGGTAGTAACAAACGGGATTTTCCCACAGGCCGCAAGCCCGGCGCTCAGGCCGCATCCGTTTTGCTCAGCGATGCCGACATTCACATATTGGTCAGGAAATTGTGCCTTGAAATCGGTGGTCTTACATGACTTGCCGATATCACAGTCCACCACATAGACGTTGCGATGCTTGTGTCCAAGCGCTACAATGGCTTTCCCATATGCATCCCTGGTCGGCAATCCTTTCAATCCGCTCATCGCACACCCCCCTCAATCTCTTGCATTGCAAGTGCATACTGTTCATCATTTGGGGCAGTCCCGTGCCACGAGACTACATTCTCCATGAATGACACACCTTTTCCCTTTATTGTTTTTGCAAGGATGCAGTGGGGCTTCCCATGGTTCTCTTTCCTGGCAGCGGCAAACGCGTTGCGAATTTCATCAATGCGATGTCCATCAATGCGTTGCACATCACAGCCGAATGCAGAAAATTTTTCTGCAAGATTTCCAAGGGGCATGACGTCCTCACA
>JAAZAT010000095.1 GCA_012514185.1 Spirochaetales bacterium
ACCTGTGGTTGAGCAGGAACCTGTGGTTGAGCAGGAACCTGTGGTTGAGCAGGAACCTGTGGTTGAGCAGGAACCTGTGGTTCCCATTGTGGAAACGCTCGCTCGAGAGAAAGAAGCACCTCCGGTAAAAACAGAGGAACAGCCGTTTCATCCTGATTATCGCCTTGCAATGCCGCCTGAGTTTAGAAGTCAGAACAAGACGGAAAAGGTCAAGGAAGGCAAGGATGATGAAAAGCTTGGGGCTGCCGCTCCTGCGATCCCTCGATTCATTCTTGCTGACAGGATTGCAAAAACCGGAAGCAAGGAAGCAATCCCTGCTGATGCAGAGAAAAGCATGCCTGGCGCTGTGGTCCAATTGGAGGAAGTCCAGAGTTCCTTCGATGGGGATCTTCCATTCACAGTCAGGGAGATATTGGGGAAATTGAAAGAGGGTTCTCCTGCCTTATTCTTTGAATTCTGCAAGAACGCCGAGCCTCAGCTGCTCATGGGGACATCGTCTTTGATCGAGCAGGCTCGCCAGGCACAGAACGCAGACAATAAAGATAAGATGTTCACCATCCCCGGCATCGATCTTACCGTGGTGCTCATGGCCGGAAAAGGGGATATGTTGAGGGCTTGGGATCGGAGAAACAATGTCGGGGCTATAATGTATGCCCAGGGCAAGACGGCATGGAATGTCCTGTATTTGGGATACACCCATGCCGGGACTCTCTATCATGCCGAGGAGAAGACGATCAAGTTCGAGGACTTCTCGCAGTCGGACTGGAAATATGTAGTCAACCTGGGCGAACGAATCCTGGAGAAGAAAAGAATACGATGAATACAACCGATCTCATTTCCCGCCATTTGGAGGTTGCCTTGCAGGCAGCAAGGTTGGCTGGTTCCTTTGTCCTTGAGGCAGGAAAGAATCCCCATATCGAAGTACACAACAAGCATCAAAATGACTTTGTCACTGATGCAGACCGTGCCTGTGAGCAACTCATCATTTCGACTATCCGGCAGACGTTTCCCGATGATGCGATTTTCGGTGAAGAGACAGGAACAAGCGGTACCTCAAGCCATGGCCGCTGGATTCTGGACCCCATCGATGGGACTACCAATTTTTTCCGGTCTCTTCCCAATTATACAATCAGTATCGCTTGGGAACTTGAGCCGTTTCACCCCCTGGTGGGTGTGGTCTTCAATCCAAGGCAGGAAGAACTCTTTTGGGGCAGTGAGGGAGAAGGAGTCTATCTGAACGGCCAGAGGATTGCTGTATCGAGTGTAACGGATTTCTCAAAAGCCCTGTTGGTCTGTGTTCCTCCCCATCGGCAACATGATCTGGTCGAAAGCTACTTTAGCACTGCCCAGAAACTGTTTTTGGCAGTAAGTGACTTTCGCTCGTTCGGTTCCTGTGCATTGGAACTTGCGTATATCGCAGCAGGGAGGTTGGATGGGTACTATGAGCTTTGCCTCGGCTATTATGATATGGCTGCCGGCATGCTGCTGGTCCGCGAGGCCGGAGGAAAGGTGGAAAACGCCAACCCAGAGATGCCGTTTACGGACACTCGATGCGATTTGGTCGCTTCAAACGGCTTGATTCACCAGCAAATATTGCATATGGTTCACCCATGAATTTCAAACTCGCAATATTTGATCTCGACGGGACCTTGATGAACACATCACCAGGCATCTTCGCATCGGCGAATGCTACGGTTGAGCGGTTGGGTTTGGAACCTGAACATGATCCAAAACAGCTGAGCAAGTTCATCGGACCTCCCATTACCCAATGCTTTGTGAAGGTCTATGATCTTGATCCCTCCTTGATCGACCAGGCTGTGGTCATCTACCGCAAGGAGTATGACGAACATGGAAGATTCAATGCATCTCCGTATGACAAAATAGAAGAAACGCTGGATGCGTTGAAGAAACAAGGCTACTTGCTTGCAGTCGGTACCCTGAAGTACGAGCCGCTTGCACGGCAAATGATGGATCATTTTGGGCTTGCCCCCTATTTCGATTCCATTCGTGGAGCCAATGAAGCCTCTTCTCTGTCCAAAGCAGACATAGTCCGTAAGGTTTTGGATGACCTCGGCGTTCAAAGACAGGATGCTGTTCTCATCGGAGACACGACACACGACCAGACGGGTGCAGAGGAAGCCGGCGTAGCCTTCATAGCAGTTGACTGGGGATTTGGATTTCCCAAGGGAATGGAGAAAGAACCATCCATGTATGCAATGGTTCGCGAAGTTGAGGATCTGCTTACGCTTTTGTAAGAAGATCCCTCGCTTGCTGGAGTGCTGTTTCATTCTCTTCGGCTGGATTGTCATCACCGGCGCGAACCGGTAGATATCCGGCAAATTCCATGGCGGTATACTCGCATATCGCCTCAAACTGTTCCCTGATCAAGCGGTATTGCACTCCATCGAGTGTGTCTTCCCCGGTTGCGATCACAAAGAGTTTTTTACCCTTGAAATCATCAAGCTTGAGCTGGTACAACCTATCAATGAACAGCTTCAGTTGTGCAGAAATTCCCCACCAATATACCGGGGTGGCCATACAGATGGCGTCACTTTCTTTGAATGTCTGACACAGTTCATTCATTCCATCCTCGATTACACAGCGAAAGTGGGTCTTGCACCATCTGCAATCGCGGCAAGGCTTAAGATGCGCATCCTCAAGGAATACCTCTTTCAGGGTGTAGGTTTCTTGGGCTGCTCGGGCAAAAGTTTTCGCCAGCGTCGTACTGTTTCCCCGTTTCCTGGGGCTGGAGTAAATCATCATCATGTGCATGCCATTACCATACAATGCGTGCTTTCACCTTGCAAGAGTATCTTGCAAAGGGTATCCTGCTTATGTATCAGGAGGAGATGCATAGTATGATGTTTCAATTGAAAAAGACCCAAGTCAATACTGATAAGGCACCTGCAGCAATCGGTCCCTACAGCCAGGCTGTCATTGCAGGTCCATTCGTTTTCACCAGCGGACAGCTGCCCGTAGACCCCAAGACTAATGAGCTCGTAGGCGGCGATGCCGCCAACCAGGCCAGGCAGGTGTTTGAGAACCTCAAGGCAGTCCTCGCTGCGGCGGGCACAGATTTGTCGAAAGCAGTCAAAGCAACCGTGTTTCTCAAGGATATGAATGATTTTGCAGCGGTCAACCAAGTATATGCTTCATATTTTGGTGAAGGGATCCTTCCTGCTCGGTCTGCTGTCCAGGTGGCAAAATTGCCCAAGGATGTAGCAGTTGAAATCGAGATGATAGCCCTGGCCTGAATAGTGAGGAATAGTCATGAAACGGACACCTTTGTATGAGCGGTACAGCACCTATGCAGATGTCAAGCTCATTGATTTCGGAGGATGGGAGCTGCCTGTCCAATTTGCCAGCGGCATTCTCAGCGAACACGAAGCTGTTCGCACGAAAGCCGGACTTTTTGATGTTTCACACATGGGGGAGTGCCTGGTCAGTGGAGAGAACGCCGACGCATACCTTGACTACCTGTGTACCAACTCGATAAGCGATATGGCTGTCGGGCAGTGCCGCTATACCCTGATGTGTTATCCCAATGGGACTGTGGTGGACGACCTGCTCATCTACCGCCGCACCGCTACCTCGTTCTTGGTAGTGATGAACGCCTCCAACACGGACAAGGATTTGGCATGGATGCAAACGGACAATCCTCACGCCCATCTTTGTCCGCAAGTTGTCGATCTCTCGGTTTCCACCGTGCAACTGGCTCTGCAAGGTCCGCTCGCCGAGCAGATCTTAAGTAAACTCGTGCCTGATTGCGCCCAGATCAAGAGCTTTACCTTCAAAAGCCAGTGCGAAGTCGGTGAAGTGATGGCTCTCATCAGCCGGACCGGCTACACAGGTGAGGACGGCTTTGAACTCTACTGCGCAGCCGACGACGGCCCCCTGCTATGGGACACCCTGCTTGAGGCAGGCAAGGACGATGGCCTCATCCCCTGTGGCTTGGGCAGCCGGGATACCCTGCGCATGGAAGCGAAGCTCCCCTTGTACGGGCATGAGATCAGCGACAGCATCACCCCTCTTGAAGCCAATCTTGGAGTGTTTGTAAAGCTTGAGAAACCTGATTTCTGTGGGAAAGAAGCGTTGGTGAAGCAGCAGGAGACGGGAATCCCTCGAACTCTTCGGGGTATTGAGATGCTTGACAAGGCCGTCCCCCGCAGCGGCTACCGGGTGCTGCTCGATAATCGGGATATCGGATACGTCACCAGCGGAAACAAGAGTCCGACCTTGGGCATATTCTGTGGCTATGTGCTCATCGACCGCTCTACCAGCCTAGCCTTCGGGGATGTTGTGGAAGTCGAGATTCATGGGCAGCGCAAACGGGCGAAGGTGGTTCGGACCCCGTTTTACAAACGAGGAAAAAAGAACGAGCAATCTTGAAAATACGAGTACAAAACTACGCCCCTGAGGGGTTTATCGCCCTGGACAATTCTGCTCTTATATACCCTCCGACGGAGGCTGTATTTAATGCAAATACTTTCAGGGTCTCTTTGGACTTGAGTTTCACGATCAAGAAGGAGATTCTTGAGCAGGCGGTTTACGATCTGCTCGAGCGGTGTTCTTATGCAAAGGTGAGTCTGCACGCAGGCTTCTTCTGGTATTTCCTCAGTCCAAATCCCAAACAGCCTGTTGTGCATCCCGAAGGCTCATACCCGAGCGGGCGCTTCTTTTTCAAGGAGAACAATGGATATCTGTTCAAGGTGTTGTATAGTGAACATCGTATTGCTTTGGAGTGTTTCCATGCCCTGACCGACGGCTCGGGGGCCATCGCCTACTTGAAGTTGTTGGTAGAGCGTTACTGTCATTATGCAGGCATTGCAGACTTTCAGTTCCCCGGGGGCTTGATTTTCAAGGCCAGACCTTCCACCCAGGAGTTCAGCGACCCCTTTCAGCATCTGTATGACAAGACCCTGCCCTCGTTTCTGAAGATCAGCAAAGCCTATCATCGAAAAGGAAATGGCAGCATCGATGATTGTGTAAAGGTGATCAGCGCGAGCATACCTACCAAGCAGATCAAGGCACGGGCGAAAGCCAGGGGCATCACCATCGGTGAATACCTATCATCCACCTACTTGTATGCATTGCAACAGCTTCAACAGCAGGAAGTACCGGTACGAAGGCAACGGAAACCCATCCGGCTGTCGGTTCCGATGAACCTGCGCAAGATATTCGGCTATGAGACGATGCGCAATTTCACCCTGTTTGCAGTAATCGGAATAGAACCGGCTCTTGGCTGGTATACCTTTGATGAAATTGCCAAGGAAGTGCATATGCAGATGGCTATGAGCCAAGACCGTAAACGCCTGCTCAGCCAGATCCGAAGGAATGTAGGCGGGGAACGCACACCCTTGATTCGGTTCGCCCCGAACATGTTGAAGAACCCCCTTTTCAAGTTGCTTTCCGACTATCTGGGTGATGACCAATACTCGGGAGTCATCTCCAACCTGGGGCAGCTCGATCTCCCTCCGGCTTTGGAGGGGGTGATTCGCAGAGCAGATTTCCATCTGAGTCCAGGGCTGCTGAACAGGGTGGCCTTGGCGGTGATCGGGTATCTCGATACCATTGTGGTAAACTTCACCAGCTTCCTCAACACCGATACCGAGTTGGAACGGTTGTTTTGCACCTTCCTGGTTGAGGACGGAATTGAAGTCACCCTGTCGACCAATAGAGAAACTGACAGGTAGGAGCAACTATGGCCTATTGCATTCGATGCGGCGTGAAACTTGAAGAGGGAAGTAAAGCTTGCCCCCTCTGTAAGACACCGGTACACCTCCCCGAAGGAATGGAAGAGCAGAAGCAGCAACCGCTATTTGCACAGAATCTTCCATCCAGAGGTGTTGGAGGGGTCAATAAGACACGCAAGGGTGTTATTGAGTTGATCGTCTCGTTGCTGGTCATCAGTGAGTTGACCGTGTTCCTATCCCTGTGGCTCAGCGGCAACGGAAGCCAGAGCTTCATTCCGCTTTTCAGCATTGCCATGGCAGCACTCTCTTTGATCCTTGCCTTCAGTGTGAAACCGGCGTATACCGTACAGGCATCGATACAATGCCTGCTTGCCGCCGTCTATCTCTTCGGTTTGGACGCTGCAGACTTGGAGATCAGCTGGTCTCTGATAGCTGGCCCCGCCGTCGGAGTAGGCTGGTTGTATTTCGTCCATCCCTTCACCCGGAGGGCTGCCCAAAAGCCGAAAGCGGCTGCAGGTGCATGCCTGGCAGGCTCTCTTGCATATCTTGCGTTGATCAATCTCGTGCTGGAACAAAGCCTGACCTGGTTCATCCCCGTCACGCTTCCCGTGATCGCCTCCTTGCTGGTTTTGGTGGGCTTGTTCGGTCTGTGGTTCTCAAAACGAAAGAACAAGCGGGTCCCCCTTGCCGATGTCGTGCTGGCTACTCTGGTTGTATTGTTTGGGACCATCACCTCGCTTGACTTCTTTCTCTCATGGTATCAACTGGGCATTTTCACCCTGCGCTGGTCGAGGGGCCTCCTGGGTGCAAGCCTTGTCATTCTGGTCTTCTTGATCAGTGTTTCAGTCTCCAGGCGGGTAAGACGCTACTTTACCAGCCACAATCGCCATACATAGGTCAGGTGAAGTCGGCAAACGTTGCATTTGCCGCACGCACCAGATCTTCAGGTCTCAGTTTGAGCTGAAGGCCCCTTTGCCCGGCACTGACAAAAATATACTCCTCCAGTTGTGCCAGCTCCTCTATGAACGTGGGGTAGTGCTTCTTCATGCCAAGAGGGGAACAACCACCCCTCACATACCCAGTCAGGTCCTGCAGCTCTGTGAGCTTGATCAAATCGATATCCTTGCTCCCGGTGATGGCACGGGCCTTTTTCAAACTGACACTGAAATCGGCCGGCAGACAAAAAACAAACACATTCTTGGAGTCGTCCCGCATGACAATGGTCTTGAAAACCTGTTGGGGGAGCAGTCCGACAGTCTGGCTTGCATGCACGGCATCCAAGTGCTCCTCATCCCAATCATAGGAAAGTACCTC
>JAAZAT010000059.1 GCA_012514185.1 Spirochaetales bacterium
AAAACCACGTTGGTCGATGGACTGTTCAGACAGAGCGGCATGGTCAAGGATGGCGGTCAGGACCGGATAATGGACAGTGGTGCCATCGAGCGGGAGCGCGGCATCACCATCAGCGCCAAGAACTGTGCCATCTCCTGGAAGGGCGTGAAGATCAACATCATCGATACTCCCGGACACGCTGATTTCGGAGGCGAGGTGGAACGGGGCCTCTCGATGGTGGACGGTGTCGTCTTGCTGGTCGATGCGGCAGAAGGTCCGCTACCCCAGACGCGCTTCGTATTGGAGAAGGCTCTCAGGCTCAATCTCAAGCCGATCATTGTCATCAACAAGGTCGACCGTCAGGATGCCCGAAGCGCCGAGGTCCTCCAGGAGGTCTACGAACTGCTGCTGGAGCTTGCCAATGATGAGTCCATGCTCGAAGTGCCGATATTCTATGCCATCGGGAAGAGAGGCCGCTGCGGGCTCTCCGCCGATGCTTTGGGCGAGAATCTGCATCCCTTGATGGATTGCATCCTATCGTATGTGCCTGCACCGGTTTTCGACGATGAGCAGCCCTTCCAGATGCTGGTCAGCGACCTGTCGTATAATGATTATCTGGGGCGGTTGGCTATTGGAAAGGTTGTGAACGGCAGTGCCTCCATCTACGACAACCTTGTCTGCGTTCAGGAACATGATGTCCAAAAAGCCTTGCGGGTCACCAAGCTGCAGACCTACAACGGGCCGACATTCTCGGAGACCACCGAGGTGCAGAGCGGGGACATCATTGTACTCAGCGGCGTCGAGGACGTGCATATCGGTGATACCATCTGTACCGCAGAATCGCCAAAAGCCTTACCAAGAATCCACATCGATGAACCCACCGTTTCGATGCAGTTTTCCAAGAATATCAGCCCATTGGCAGGAAAGGACGGAAATCAGGTCACTTCGGCAAAAATTTGGGAACGCCTGCAGAAAGAAAGCCTTCGAAACGTTTCCATCAGGGTCGAGAAAAACGCCGATGACACGTTCAGCGTGAAGGGTCGTGGAGAATTCCAGCTGGCAATCATCGTTGAACAGATGCGGCGGGAGGGGTTTGAACTCTGTGTCGGCCGTCCCCGAACAATTTTCAAGACCGATGAGAACGGGAGAAAAACCGAACCGGTGGAATACTTGTATGTCGATTGCCCCGAGGAGAGCAGCGGGACGGTCATGGATAAGCTTTCCAAGCGGAAGGCGCAGATGCGGGACATCACCTATACAGGCAGCAGACGGGTGAAAATGAAATTCGAAATCCCCGCCCGTGGCTTGATCGGGTATCATGATGAGTTCATGACCGATACCAGGGGCAACGGAATCCTGAATACGTACATGAAGGGCTATGAACTTTACAAGGGGGATTTCCCTGACCGCCTCAGCGGTTCGCTGATCAGCGACCGAAGCGGCAATGCCGTCGCCTATGGTCTGTGGCAGCTCGAAGACCGCGGCCGATGGTTCATAGTTCCCGGAGACCCCGTGTACGAAGGCCAGGTTGTAGGAGAGCGGAATCGGGATGGCGATCTTTTGCTGAATCCCACCCGTACCAAGAAACTGACCAATCTGCGGGCAAGCGGCAAGGATGAGGCAGTTACGCTCACTCCCGTAAGCAAACCCACTTTGGAGCAAGCCATCCAGTTCATCAAGGATGATGAGTTGGTGGAAGTCACGCCGAATGCCATACGGATGTGCAAGAAAATCCTTGACGGACAACAGAGGAAAGTGTTTGAGAACCGCGGAGAGATTCCTCAATATTTATTGAATAAATGAGAAACGGGAAAGGGAGCCGAAAGGCTCCCTTCTTGATGACTTGCTCAATCCTTGAGGTACAGGATGACCGGGGCATGGTCGCTTCCCTCAGTCTCTGTGTCGATGGAGCTGTCGATGATGCGGTCCTTGAGCTCTTCGCTGACCAGCCAGTAATCGATGCGCCACCCTGCGTTGTTCTCGCGGGCCCTGAAACGATAGGACCACCACGAATAGACGCCTTCGCGATCCGGATAGAGATAGCGGAAGGTGTCGATGAAACCAGAGTCCAACAGGTTGGTGAATTGGTTGCGCTCCTGGATGGAATATCCGGCATTCTGCTCATTTGCCTTTGGATTTTTCAAGTCGATGCTTTGATGTGCCACATTGAGATCCCCGCAGATGATCACCGGCTTCATGGAAGCCAGCGACGTTGCATAGTTGCGGAACGCCTCATCCCAATCCATCCTGGTGTCCAGTCGGGCCAAGGCTTCCTGGCTGTTGGGTGTATAACAATTCACGACATAGAACTGCTCAAACTCGGCAGTGACGGTTCTTCCTTCGTTGTCCAGAGGATGACCGATGCCCCGCTCCACTGAGAGCGGCTCCTGCTTGGAGAACAGTGCTGTTCCGCTGTAGCCTTTCTTCTCGGCAAAACTCCAGTAGGCATGATACCCTTCGGCAGTCAAGGAAATTTGGTCTTCCTGGAGTTTGGTCTCCTGCAAACAGAAAATATCGGCA
>JAAZAT010000067.1 GCA_012514185.1 Spirochaetales bacterium
GCGCATCCACAGTGCCTGATACGCCTTCAGACCCGCATTCTCATTGTCGATAAGCTCGCGGCCGAAACCGAACACAACAAGGAAGTGGCTGAATGTATCGATGTCGTCGATGAGCTGGCGGATGCTCAGTTGGATGTACATTCTGTAAATTTCTTACGATTTTTTGTAATATATTACGATATCCTACTAAGAAGAGCCAGTTTCATGAATCTCCTGAGTATCGGTAGGAAACCAACCTGCCCGTTTGCGGTAGACTCCAGGAGAGAGTTTGGTTACCTGCTTGAATACTTTGGAGAAGTAACTTTGGTCATCAAAACCAGACAAGCCTGCAATCTCTATCAAGGGGAAATCCGTAGTACGCAACAACCGTTGCGCGTACTCAATGCGAAGACGATTGACATACATACTGAAAGACACCTGCATCTTTTCATTAAAGACATGGCTGAAGTAATTGGAACTTAGGGAGACAGCTTCTGCCGTCTCTTCCAAACTGATATGCTCACGATAATGCTGGCGGATATAGCGGATAGCTTGGGAAATCACCAGTCCGTATTCAGAATCTTTCGATGCAAACACAAGCTCAGTGAACTGGTGGAGAATCTTTGCAAGCCAGCGAGCCATTCCTTCAAAGCTGGTATAATGGCTGATTTCCTTCTGGCACCGATAGCTGATCTGCAGAATGTCCTCCTCTGAGGCACCTCCTTGTACAGCCGCCCTCGAAAAAAGCGAGATAAGCTCCATAACACGGTATTTCATCCGCTCCAAGGTATTTCCGCTGACAAAGAATATCATGCTCAGAAGCTCGTTCATGATGCGTTGGGCTGTCTGCCTATCGCCCCACTGAATGGCTTCACGCAGTTCATCCTCCTTCTCGATGGGATA
Organism: Spirochaetales bacterium; assembly: GCA_012514185.1. Lineage (GTDB taxonomy): Bacteria > Spirochaetota > Spirochaetia > Sphaerochaetales > Sphaerochaetaceae > Sphaerochaeta. The sequence continues at coordinate 883 of JAAZAT010000067.1, forward strand.
GTGCCCCATCTGGGGCAGACGCTTTTCATCCTCGGTCTTGATCTCCTGGATATAATCGGAGATCCTCGATTGCATCTGTAAAATCTCCCGATTCTCAAGTAAGCTCGCATCAGCATACCCACTTGTCCAGCCAGAACACATCCTCAGAATCTCTGCAAGGCTATGTACTCGATGAATATCGAGTCGAGGAAAAGAGTTGACGGCACCCTCGACCTCCTTGCGAAGTGTGTCGGATAAAATGCTGATCTCTTCCAAAGTCTCCATCTCATCCAAAACATGAACAGGACCGGCGATAATGGCATACTCCATTCTTCCATCAACAATTACAGGACTGACCCAGTACAGGAGAGAAAAATGGCAGAAATAAATATAGGATCCACCAAATCGCTCAGCAAGCGTTGCACTGTACAGATGAGTTTGCATGCACGAATCCTGGGATCCGGAAAGTAGCATGCAGAGCTTGCAATGCTTTACATCGAGCTCTTTCTTTTGCATATCCAAAATGGAACATGAGATTGAGGTGGCTTTGGAGTAGTGATCAACAGCTTCCCGTATCCTGGCTTTGATCAATTCAGGATCTGTCATAGGCCCTCCCCTGCAAAGAGCATCTGGTCGATGAAATGGTTCTGGAAAGCGGCAGAGCTGGAAAGCTCATGATAGTGCATGCTTCTTCGAATGGTTTCCACGTCCTGCCACCCTTTCGACTGGGTGAGGATACAGAGGGCACCTTTGCCTGCTGCATTCCCCACGGTACGGATACTCTGTTCAGACACCAGAGGAAGTAGCCCTATCTGTTGTGCCTGCTGGGTATGGATGAACGATCCGAAGCCTCCTGCCAAGTAGAGCGTATGGACATCAGAAAGTGTCATACCAGCTTCTTCCAGCAATACCTGAACGCCTGCAGCAATTGCCGCCTTCGCAAGCTGGACCTCCCTGATATCACGAGCAGTGAACACCACTGTGTCCGTAAGTCGCAAGGCTGGGCCATCTTGCATATACCGAGCATACTCAGGGTGCTCACCATTGATGGCCCCCGTCTCATCGATGAGATGCAACCCCAGCATGAGCGCAACGCAATCGATGATACCCGACCCACATATTCCTTTCGCTTTTTCTTCTCCGATGGTTGAAAAAGCTATAGATCCATCCTCAGAGAGCCACACATGGTCGATAGCACCACCCAAGGCACTCATGCCATGTAGAATGGAAGCCCCTTCAAAGGCAGGACCTGCTGCTGATGAGCAACTGAAGAGCTCCTTCCCATTGTACAGGGCAATTTCCCCATTTGTCCCGATATCGATATAAAGGGCACCCTTCTGCTCATCAAGTACATTGGATGCGTGTAATCCGACGGTGATATCTGAGCCTATGTACGCGGAGACAAGTCCCGGGACGAGCACTTTGGCTTGTTCGAGCCGAAAGAGCGTTCCTTCAAGTATCTTCGGCTTGACAAACACTGGGGTGAAAGGAGCTACAGCCAAGGAAGCAGGATCCTCCTTAGATAAAAAATGCATCATGGTGGGGTTGCCAACCACCACCACCTCATCAACCGACTTCGTAGAGAGACTATGCTCTTGCAGAAGTGTTTGTATCATGTTGCAAAGCTGCGAGACCAAGGTGGTGTGAAGCAGTGACACTCCCCCCTCTGTCTCGCTGGCATACTGTATCCGTGCAATGACATCCCCACCATAAGTTCTTTGATGATTCATGGCAGCAAGAGTTCCCAGCACCGTTGCACTGGCCCTATCAACGAGATAGACCACGATGGTAGTTGTCCCGACATCGATTGCAACCCCACACTTACCGCTGATAAACAGGTCTGCTTTCTGGTCTTCCAAATAGGTGGTCAGAACGTGTTCGTTCTGCTCAGCATCCCCCAATACCAGCGTCACATTTTCATTGCAGGGTATTTGCAAGGTGCAACCAAGGCGAAATCCAGCTTTAAGCTGATCTTCTGACAAATGGTGATAATCATGCTCATTGGGATTGGGAATGGGACCAGAAATCTGACGAACCAGGCATTTCCCACATACCCCATGCCCTCCACAAGGAAAAGATACTCCCTCAAGACCTAGGTCATGCAAGGCCTCTCGTACGCTACGAGGAAGCGTGTTCTCTAATGTGAAGGATTTTCCTGAAACCAAGAGAGTCAGGGTATGGGATTGTTGCTTCATATCAGTATAGTAGCATATCTTCATCCTTGCGTCCTCATTACTGTGCCTTGCTTCTTCTTAAAATATGTGATAGATTCTTTTTATATAAGTAAATACTATAGGAGAATCCATGCCTTCAGTACTCATCTCTGATATCGACGGAACCCTTCTGTACAAATCGGAAGTGACACCAGAGCCGGTCACTCGCGCCCTTGATGATTTCCAAAAGGCTGGAAATCTGTTAGGGCTCTGCACCGGAAGAGCGGTACAAGGATGCCAGACCCTCATTGATGCTCTTCCCCCACTCACTCTTCCTTCCATCTTCTTTGGGGGTGCCCTTATCTGGGATACGGGGAAGCGAAAAGCCTTGAAAAGCATGCCGTGCGATCAGTCCATTCTTGAGGTAGTCCAAGCAATCTTTGAAGCCTATCCATCGGTAAGTATCACGCTCAATACTGAAAGAGAGGGGTGGACGCTGAGAACAAACAAAATTCTCCAGACAAAAGGAGTCCTCTATGATCGGTCAAGTCCGCTCATCACTACGCTGCCTGATCGCAAGCAGCAAATCCTGAAGGTTCTGCTTACCGATGAAAACCCAGAAATACTCACTGAAATCAAGCTGACCTTGCTTGACCCGACGCTCTTTCATGGGGTCTTTGCCAGCAGACACTTCTTTGAGATTACTGACAGCAAGGTGAACAAAGGGACAGCCATCGAGAACCTCTTTCACCTGGTTCCTCAGATGGAGGAGTACAAGGTATGGGCAGCCGGAGACGCTCCCTCTGATGCTATGATGAAACCCTATGTGGATGCCTTTGCGGCCCCTGTGGATGCTCATCCGACAGTGCTGTCCGTAGCTGACGTCACCTTTCCCTCAGCGAAGGAAGAGGGTATCTGCCAGTTTCTTTCGTCACTGAAAACCCAGTAAGCCATGTTTCAAGAAGCCACCTGCCAGAAACAAGACGGCAGGTGGCAACGGGTTATTCAAAACATCCAAAGGAATCTCACATCTAGCGACTCTTGTTGACTACATCCATGAAGGCTTTTACGCGGTTGATGTCAACATGATTGTCAAACAAGCCGTCCTTCTTGAAAGTAGTACCCACAACCGCTCCATCTGCAACCTTGAGGATCTGCTCGATGGTCTCGGGCTTACTGCCGGTATTGGCAAATACCGGGGTGTTTGGCAGTACGCTCTTCACCGACTCAAGAACCGTCATGTCTGTAGCCGATCCGGCGGTGATTCCTGACACACAGATTACATCGGGCCTGCAGTTGAAATTGGTGGTCTTGGCAATCTCTGCGATATCACGGGGAGCCAAATACCTTGCTGACTCAGGCACGATGTTGTAGAGCATTCTCACATCATCAGCACAAACTTCTTTCTTGTGGCGGGCAATCTCGCCGCTGTCAGTATTCCAAAGACCGAAGTCACTGGCATACACACCACTCATGATCTCACGGATAAAGGAAGCTCCAGTAGCAGATGCCAGATCCAAAGAGGCATAGGGATCCCACAGGACGTTCACACCATACGGGACTTTGATGTCCTTTCTGAGTTCACCGATGATCCTGGCCATGGTAGCGGTGGTGATCGGTCTGACCTTCTTCAGGTATGGCAAACTGAACTCATTGGAGAACATGATGGCATCGACGCCACCGTTCTGAAGGTCCATCATCTCCTGATAGGCATAGGCAAGCACCTCATCCATCGCACCTTTCTTATTATCATAAAACGGGTCACCAGGCAGACTCCTAAAATGACACATGGCAACAATTGGTTTTTCAGTCCCAAACAACTCTTTTACCCACTTCATCGCTTTTCTCCTCAAACTCTATATTTACCTTATCAGGCGAGTACCAAACTCAAGATCCCAGTACCAATACTTCCAATCCGCACTCTTGGGCGATGGCTTTGCCATGCTCAGAGATCGCATCGGTGATCAATACATCCAACGTTTCCAAATCACATACTTTTGCAAAGACCCTGGTGTCTTGCTTGGAGGCATCTGCCACAGCGATGATTTGCTCACTCGATTGGAGCATCGCCTGTTTCACCCCTACTTCTTCCAAGGTCCGGTTGGTAATCCCAAACGAAAAATCAATGGCGTCACAACCCAAGAAGAGCTTGTCTGCATGCAGGCTCTCAATGAACCGACAGGTCTGTATACCCACCAGCGTGAAAACATCAGGAGCACATGTCCCTCCGGCCACAATGGTTTTTACGTTTGTGTTCTCTGTCAGATAGTAGGCTATCTGTAGATCATTGGTGATGACCGTCACGTCCTGTGCCTTGATGTGCTTCGCCACCTCAAGGGTGGTCGACCCAGCATCAATCATGATGACATCACCATCCTTGATCAGAGATGCAGCAAGTTTTCCAATAGCCTCTTTCTCCTTGCGGTTACGAAGTGACTTCGCAGCTGCAGGAACTTCGAAGTTGAACACTTTCGAAGGGGAGAGCGCACCACCATGCGTCTTTACGATTACACCCAGTTCTGCAAGGTGATTGATGTCATTGCGAATGGTAACCACCGAAGATCCAAGCAGGGTGCTCAGCTCCTTTGTGGACACCTTTCCCTGCTCATTCACGATTCTTACTATTTCGCTCCGTCTCTCTTCCAAGAAGGTGTCGGTAGGTTGCATTTTCATCTCTTTTAAACAAATTTAATAAAAAGAACTATTTTTTACTTTCTTTTACTTTAAATTGTAGACTATACCCCCAATCTGTCAAGCAATTATTCTAATTATTTCCCTTATGCAAGCCTTCACAAATACTTTACCCCAGAGCTTTTCCAGGGGAATGTGTATAGTTGGCCAAAACACAGCCCCCGATGATCAACAAACACCCAAGTGCATCCAAATAGGTAAGACGTTCAGAGAGGATTAGGTATCCAAATATGACTGAGAACACCGCTTCCTGTGACAACAAAAGACTGGTGGTCGTGGTACTTTCCGTCTTCTGCCCGATTGTCTGCAAGGTAAATCCAACACCACATGCCACCAACCCTGAATAGAGCACCACATTCGAAGCTGATAGCAAATGAGAGAGATTCACCTGTTCAAATCCCAAGGTCAGAACCAGACTTACCAGCATGGCAAAAAAGTATTGCAGTGCACTGAACTGGATGCTGTCAAAACCAAGAGAAAGATGCTTCAAGGCTATGATGTGGAGAGCAAACCCAAACGCCGATGCAAGCAAGATTCCATCTACCTTACTTCCTGTCCCTTCCAAGAACCCACATAAGAGAAACATCCCTGCGGTAGCTACCACGACCCCTGCCCAAATCCTCATCGGGATCTTTCGTCCACCCAGCGATTCAATGAGTGGGACAAACACATAGTAGGTGGTAGTGATAAAGCCAACTTTGCCCGAAAGCTCGGTCCGAAGTCCGATAAGCTGAAGTCCGGTTGCAAGTGCCAGAATTCCCCCACAAATTGCTGCTGGAAGGAGCATCCGAACACTATCAGACAACAATCCCCGTTTTCGTAGCCATAAGGGGACCAGCAGGAGAAATCCAAGGAGAAAGCGGAAGACATTGAATGTCCAAGGCCCTATCCATTGCATTCCAACCGACTGAAAGACTATCGCCAGTCCCCATATAACTGCCACCGAAAGAAGCGCAATCTTCCCTTTGTATCGCACAGATTGCTACCGTATATGTCTGACGCTGATATCAGCAATATCCGAAATCTCGGGCGCAATGAGATGTTCGGTATCAAGGGGAACAAGAGTGCCTCCCATTGAACGGGCCAGCATAACTGTCTGAGCTCCTTTCTCGGTGTATTCTGCTACGATAAATGCATCTTCCAATGTAGAGCCGATGTAAATTGCACCATGATTTTGAAGCAATGCTGCCTTCCTGTTTCCCAAAGCCTTCAGAATGTTACGAGCAAGCTCCATGGACCCTACTGCTCCATACTCAGCACAAACCACATCGCCACCTACATACAACTCCTGCTCGGCAAGCACTGCAGGAATATCCTCTTTACACACGGCAAAAACGGACGAATACAGGGCATGTGAGTGAACGATTGCGTGTATATCCGGCCGAGCCTTATAAATGGCCTGATGCATCGGCCACTCGACGGTGGGGAAACGCTTTGCCTCAGGATTGAGAATATTTCCTTCGATATCCATCACAACGATGTCTTCTTTGGTAATATGCTTCCAATTCTTGATCTCAAAATCCTCACTAGGACGAGGATCAATGTAGATCAGACCGGTTCTCGGATCACGATAACTCAGGTCTCCAGAATCCAACGAGGTGCTAAGTTTTGAATCCACCAACAAATGGGTATACTCAACCACCATCGAGACAATACGATCATCCATATCCTTTCCTCCTCTCAATACTGGAAATCTCTGATTACTTCATCTATACTTTCAACAGACCAATCCTTGAGGAGGCTATCGGTGACTGCAGTAGAAAGAAAGGCCATGATTCTCCAACGAATCAATTCTGCAGGCTATATATCCATCAAGGATCTCGCCCAGGAAATCGAAGTCTCAGAGATGACCATTCGAAGAGACCTTGACTCCTTGGAGCGCACCAATCTGGTGAAACGCAAATACGGAAAAGCCTTCAGCGTACGTGGTACAAGTTATGAACCCACCTATGAGGAACGTGCGCTGCAAAATCGGGATCTAAAGGCTATCTTGGGCAGGTTGGGAGCCTCATTGGTGAAAGATGGTGACAGCATTACCTTTGACACCGGTACCACTGTCTTCGCTGTTGCTGAAAACCTGACACAATCTCATAACCTTACGGTGGTTACCCACAGCCTGAATATTGTAGACCTCTTCAAGTCCTCCACTACCATTGAAGAGATCATCGTACTTGGAGGAGTCCTCAGAAGAGAAGAAAACTCCATGGTTGGGGATCTCGCCCTCTCAGGAATCCAGAATTTCTACACTGACAAATTGTTCTTGGGGGTTGGTGGTATCAACCAGAATCTGGACCTCACTGAGTTCAACTATGACGATGCCATGGTCAAACGCCAGTACTTAACCCACGCTCAGGAAGTCATCCTCCTTGCTGACAGCTCCAAATTCACCAAAACCGCATTTGTAAAATTTGGAAATCTGAAAGATGTCGACATTCTCATTACGGACAAACTCCCTCCCCAACCTTTTCTCACCCTCCTCAAGGAACTGAACGTCAAAATCCTTATTCCCCATCAACATGGATAAGGGTTTTATCCGTTTACTTTGTGAAATAGTGCCTTGTTGACCTCATACAATTCGGTATAGACGGCAAACATCTGCTCATAGATTCGATGATTCTCCATGTTCGGCTGAATTACTGTCTTGATGGTGATGCATCGTTCAATATCATCCCAACTCGAGAAGACACCCGCTCTCAGCCCTGCCATGAAAGCGACACCCATGGAAGATCCTGGATGATTCTCCACAATTTCCAAAGGAAGGCCCAACACATCACTGGTCACCTGTTTCCAGAGGAAGCTTTTTGCTCCTCCATTGGTCACCCTCACACGAGTGATAGACTGTCCCATCTCTTGAATCACTTTCACATGGTGCAGGAAGCCAAAGGAGATTCCTTCCAGAATTGCCTTGAAAAAGTGTGGCCTTGTATGCTGAAGCGTAACACCCCAGAATACACCTCGTGCCAGAGGGTCAAAGATGGGGGTCTTCTCACCAATGAAATAGGGAAGAACCCAAAGGCCATCAGAACCTGCATCAATCTTTGCAGCCTGTTCATCAAGTTCACGATAATCCAAATGCTCGCTGAACTCTTGCTGAAACCATTTGATCAAAGACCCGCTGGAAGCCATACAACCGTTGAGCAAATACTGCCCAGGTTTCAGATGATAGTCCATGAAGAGTTTGGGATTTAGCTTCAGTTCATCCAAGGATAAGAGGATATCCCCTGCTCCTCCGAGCTTCACCAAGAGATCTCCCGGTTCACGTATTCCGGCAGAGAAAGCCGAGCTTACATGATCTGCACTCCCTGCAATTACCATGGTACCCTGTTGCAGGCCCGTCTCCTTCGCAGCTTGCTCAGAGATGGAACCGACCATCTCACTGGAATCCTTTACCTCTGGAAGCATCTCCATACAAATTCCCGATATGGCAGCCACTTCTTGGATCCAGGTTTTGGTAGTGAGATCATAAAGTCCACTCTCCAGTGCCCAGTTCTTCTCAACAAAGAGCTTTCCGGTGAGTTTGTAGTTGATGTAATCATACGAACCGAGGACAGTTTTAGCTTGCGCAAAAACGTCGGGTTCATGCTGCTTAAGCCAAAGTAGTTTAGGACCAATACTCTGTTGGGTGATCATTGACCCGGTTCTTCTAAAGATATCCTGTTCATCAAGACCTTTCTTGAATACTTCAATCTCAGCTGAAGATCGGGCATCGTTTTGTTGGATGGAATTGCGTAATACTTTGCCCTTTTCATCCAAGAGTATGAGGGTTGGAACCATGCCACTCACTCCAATTGAACAGATGTCACCCGCCTTGGTATTGGTTTCTGAAAGGATTTTGGGGATGCATGTGCACACATTCTCCCACCATTGGTTTGGATCTTCCTCTGCCCAAGTCGCTTGCTTGCTCAACAAGGTGCTTGTGCGCTGGGTATCACCCAGTATGGTACCCTCCTCATCAATGATGATCACTTTCGTTGCTGTGGTACCGATATCAATTCCCAAGATTCTTCTTTTGCCCATACGCTCCATCCGTTACATTTTTTTCAGTGATTACAGTATCCCGTCTGTTGTCAGCTCTTAATCGCTCCCAAGGACAATCCGCTAATCAGGTATCGCTTAACGAATCCTGAGATGAAAACCATTGGCATGATCGCTATGATCGTTCCCGCAGATAGCTTGGCTATCTGAATACCTTGCCTTGTCTTCATTGCTGCCAAACGAACAGGAATCGGCATGGTATTTCTTCCTGACAAGACTATGGCAAATAGGAATTCGTTCCAAGAGAAAATAAAGCTGAGTACGGCTGTGGCCATGATACCAGGCAATGCAATGGGAAGTATGATACGGAAGAACGATTGTACCGGAGTCAAACCGTCCATAGCGGCCGCATCATCCAAATCTTTGGGAATGCTTGCAAAGAAACCCGTCATGATCCAGATGAGAAATGGCAAATTGAAAGCCAAATAGGCAATGGTCATACCGAGATAGGTGTCGGAGAGATGAAGACGACTCATTACAATGAACAAGGGAAGAATCAACACAACACCTGGTAACATCTGCGTCGCCAGGACGGTAAACCTGAGGATATTGCCCCCTGCCTTGTACCGTGCAAAAGCATACCCACCAAGGCTTGCAATCGGTACAGCCATTGCTGTTGAGGCCAATGAGATGATGAGGCTATTAATCAGGAATTCACCAAATCCATCATTACCAAACAGCTCGCGATAGTTGTCAAAGGTAAATGAAGGGAAAAGCCTGGGAGGCATTGCATACGCATCGACCTCATTGACGAAGGAGGTGCGAAGTGTCCACAACACCGGCAAAGCAATCATCAAAGAGAATAAAATCAACGCTACATAGGTGAAGAAAAGACTGGTTTGTTTTAAAAGTTTGTAGGATTTCATTCGTTCCCCTTCATAGTCGACCTGAAAATGACTACAGTGATGGCCAAAATAACGATGAGCAACATGTACGAGACCGCCGAAGCAACACTGAGATCCAATCCCATGAATGTGGTTCGATAGATGTTGTAACTGATGAGGTCGGTACTCACCCCAGGACCTCCAGAGGTGAGGATATACACCAAGTCATACGTCTTGAAGGAGGTGATTACCCGTTGCAACAACGCTACCGTGATGATAGGCATAAGTAGCGGCGTCTTTACAAACAAGAGCGTTTGCAACCAATTGGCCCCATCGATGGTTGCTGATTCAAACGGTTCTTTTGGAAGAGATGTGATGCCGGAGAGCAACAAGAGTACCATGAAAGATACCTGCTGCCACACATCAACCAAAGTAACAGTGAACAGAGCAAGTCTTTCATCGCCAAACCAGTTCACATATCCAAAACCCAATTTTCCCAACAAGTAGTTCACCACTCCCAATTCAGGATGCAATAGCATGCGCCAGATAAGCCCAACAGCCACCGGTGACATAACCATAGGGATGGTAAGAATGAAGTAAAAAATACTTTTGAAACGAATTTCGGGCCGGGATAGCATAAGAGCTATCCCATAGCCAATGAAAAATTCCAAGGGAACAACCATCAAAACGAAGAGGAACGTAACCTTGACTGAATTCCAAAAGTACTGATCATGAACTACAGAAGCATAATTGCTGAACCCTACAAACTCATTGAGTCGCGGGCTCAGGAATGTATACCTGAACATGCTGAGTACTAGGGAAAACAGCAAAGGCATCGCTACCACCAAGAGGAGCACAAGAAATGTCGGAATGAGGAATTGGTATCCGATCATCCGATATCTTGCCTGAAATGACATCCGTTTCATACGTTTGTTCCCTTACTGTCTAAACTTATTTCTGCAAATTGGCTTTCTTCGCCAATTCGTTGAAATCCTTCTCCAGCTGTGCAAGTGCCACCTGTGGATCCTTTCCAGAGGAAACAATCAAGGAGAGCTCCCTACCCAGCATCTCAACCATCTGCGAAGAATATTCGAACTCAGGAACAGGTCTTGCCTTCTCCAGAATCTTTTCGACTTCGCTGTAGTACGGATACTTTGCCAGAACTTCAGCATCTCTCAACACATCGTAGCGAGTGGGAGCTCCACCAGCCAATGCTCTAGCTTTCACAACGGCAGGAGATTCAACCCACTTGATGAACTCCCAAGCTGCGTCCTTTTTGGGGGTGTTGGCTGCAATTGCCCAGCCCCATCCACCAGCAAGACCACTTTCGCCCGGAACAGGAACCAATTGCACCTTGTCCTTCAGCTTGGAGACTTTTTCATCCTGGAACTGCGCAAGCATCCAGTTGTAGGAGATGAAGGAGAATGCTTCGCCGGCACTCATCATGCGCAAGGAGTCTTCCAAAGTATAGGAAGTTGCTCCGGCAGGAGCGCCCTGTGCTATGTTTTTCTTGTACAACTCGATTGCTTTCAAAGCAATAGGACCGTTGATTGTAGCTTTCCAGTTGTCATCATAGATACGTCCACCAAGGGCAAAAAAGTAGTTGCTCCATTCCATGGCAATGGGGTCACCCTTGCCGCCCTGCATCGCTGAACCGTACATATTGGTATTTTCCTGTACGAAGATGCACTGCTCGACATACTCATCCAAAGACACCGGAGGTGCAAAGTCTTTTCCGAACTGCTTGCGATATTTGTCATGCAGAGCTTTGTCAGTAAAGACATCGTTGCGATACATCAAGGCCATGGTGTAGTTGTACATGGGAATCATGTAGAGCTTGTCCATGTAGTAGCCAACCATCTCCATCATTGCCGGAACGTAGACAGACATGTCGAAGTTGTCCTTCTTTACATACTCATCAAGTGGTTCCAGCCAGCCGGCAGCCGGGAATTCACCTGCCCAATAGTTGTCAACCTCGATTACGTCGTAGGTTGAGGTAGGAGCCAAAAACTGGGTAATCAACTTCGTGTGCATATCGGTGTACTGCACAATCTCAAAGTTGACTTTAATACCTGTTTTTGCCTCAAACTCGGGCAGCATGTTCTTGATGATCTGGGTATCAGGAACATCTTCCATCAAAAGATTGAGTGTTACTGGTTTCCCTGCATCTGCCTCTTTCGAGCCAGCACCAAAGACCGACAGAGGAACCAACAAGCACACGACGAGAACACAAACGAACAGTCCTCTCTTTTTCATGATCTACTCCTTTTGTTCAATGCGATAACTCATTCCGAAGAATGGTCCCAATTTTGGCATTTCCTGTAACTATCGAGCCGCCGAAGATTGGATCCGACTGCTCTCGAATGGGAAGCACTACCCCTCCAGCTCCCAAAATGATTGCAGCAGCACCTGCAACATCCCAAGGGCTGAGACCATACTCAAAAAATCCGGAAAGCTGTCCAGAGGCTACATAACACAACGCTAAGGCTGCACTTCCTAGAATCCTGAACTCCTGAACTTGGTTCAGGAGATGCCCCAACGGCTTCATGAAGCCCTCGCTGCGAAGATGCAAATCATACGGAATACCTGTAGCAATGAGACACTCCCCAAGGTGTTGCTCTTTCCCAATGCGGATTTCCTGACCGTTCTTCCATGAACCTATCCCATCAATTCCTGAATACAAATTGTTCTGCAAAGGTTGGTACACCACTCCAGCAAAGGGCTTGCCCTTGTACACCAGACCGATGGAGACGCAAAGCTCGGTGTAGCCATGCACAAAATTCAAGGTTCCGTCGAGAGGATCGACAATAAAGGCAATCTCACAAGGAATGGGATTTGCCGTCAGAACACTCTCTTCGTCAACGACCGGGATGTCCGGGCACATTGCATTGAGAATGGAATCGATGAGTTTCGAAGCCTGCAGATCAATTTCGGTAACCAGATCGCCTTGTCCGGATTTCTGGGAAACCGAGAACCTCCGCTTCGAGAATTAACTGCTGATGAAGTTCCCTGCAGCAAGTGCTGCAGGAATCATCACCTGCTCAACAATCTGTCGTGGCTTAATGCATGCATATTCCGCCGGTAACATTTATTCCTTGTCCTGTCATGAAGTCCGAGTCTGGAGATGCCAAAAATGCTACGACATTCGCAACATCTTCTGGCATGCACAATCTTCCCAATGGAGTCGACTTGATGTACTCCTGCCTGACATTCTCTGGATCAGCAATACCTCTTAGCTCAGCTTCCCACTGGACTTCCCTATCCTGCATCCCTGTTTTCACCATACCAGGGCATACTGCATTGACCGTGATACCATAAGGAGCCAACTCCTTAGCCATAGACTGAATCAATCCAAGTACCCCGAATTTGGATGCGGCGTAATGAGCTTGGAACGGAGCTCCCATTTTGGAAGCCATGGAAGCGGTGCAGATGATTTTCCCTTGTTTTCTTTCAATCATGTGAGGAGCAATATACTTCGAGACTCTCCAGACACCCTTGCAGTTGATGTCCATATTGAAATCCCACTCCTCTTCGGTAAGTTTCCAGAACCAGTTCTCAGTAGAAACACCGGCGTTGTTTACCAAAATGTCGATGTGACTGAATTTGCTGAGAACTTTTTTCAGCATGCCCTCGATGGAAGCACCATCCGTTACATCCATCTGATATGCTACTGAAGTCTTGGAGATTTCTTGAACCTCCTGAAGAACAGAATTGACGCTTGTTTCGTTCTTATCAGTTAGGATAAGTGTTGCCCCGTCCTTGGCCAACCGCTTTGCGATTGCCCTCCCGATCCCAGTCCCACAGCCTGTAATGAACACATTCTTTCCCGATACTGGGCCCATATACTCCTCCCGAACAGATTCATTTGTTAAAACTCACATATATTTTGTTTCTTTTAACATTATCATGTGCGTTTTATCATTTGTCAACAATCTTGTAGGAGGAAAATCAAACAATCTTGTAGGAGGAAAATCAAACATGTATCCAGAACTACATTGTCATCAAATAGGTTACCCCACTCTTCTGGAAGATTTGTTCTTGGGGTGCAAGTAACAGCACAGATAGAATAGGCTATCTTCGTTTCCGAGGAATCCCAGAATTGAAGATAGCCTTTGTATGTACGAGCGCTTAAGGTACTTACCGCACAAGTGCAGGCCGCTTGGGGTCGAACTTCCAACCCGGGATCATGTACTGCATCCCGATTGAGTCATCGCGGGCTCCAAGACAGTTCTCCAGATAGACCTTGTTGGCCTTGAGAATCTGCTCACGGTCCACTTCGATACCAAGACCAGGCTTGTTCGGGATGGCGATGTGGCCGTCCTCAATCTTGGGAGAATTGACCGTAAGCCGTTCAATTCCTTCCTGCCAGATCCAGTGCGTGTCGATTGCAGTAGGATTGCCCGGAACTGCTGCACCCACGTGGGAGATCATCGCCAAGGAGATGTCGAAGTGGTTGTTGGAGTGTGAGCCCCAGGTAAGGCCGAACTCATCGCAGAGCTGCCCTACCCGCACCGCACCACTCATGGTCCAGAAATGGCAATCAGCAAGAGGAATGTCTACGCTCTGCAGCTCAAGCGAGTGGCCGAACTCACGCCAGTCAGTTGCAATCATATTGGTGGCGGTGGGAAGGCCGGTTGCACGGCGAAACTCACTGAGCACCTCGCGACCACTATATCCCTTTTCAGCCCCACAGGGGTCCTCACAATAGGAGAGAATGCCATGCATGTCCTTGCATAGGCCGATGGCTTCCTTCAGGGACCAACCACCGTTGGGGTCGAGGGTCATGCGTGCATCAGGATAAGCCTTCTTCAGGGCCTTGATGACCTCAATCTCTTTCTTTCCCTCAAGAACACCACCTTTCAGCTTGAAGTCCTGGAACCCGTACTTTGCCTGGCTTGAGCGAGCAAGCTCAACCACAGAGTCCGCATCGAGGGCCACCTCGTGGCGGAGACGGTACCAGTCGGTACTGTTCTTCTCATCTGCATAGTAAGGGAGGTCGGTCTTCTTGCGATCCCCGACAAAGAAGAGATATCCGAGCACCTTCACCCGGTCACGCATCATGCCATCGCCGAGCAGGGAGGCAACAGGAATTTCCAGGTACTGACCCATCAGGTCAAGCAAGGGAGCCTCGATGGCGGTGATGACATGGATACCTGTCCTGAGGTCGAAAGTCTGCAGTCCGCGTACGTCATTCTCGTCGTTGCCAAGGGCGGCCTTCACCTTGAGAAGCGTCTGCTTGTACTCGCTGAGTTTCGAACCCTCAACCACAGACTTCACATCCTCAAGAGCCTTGGTGATTTTCTGGCCGCCGGGGACCTCACCAACACCGGTATTGCCCTGGCTGTCGGTAAGTATGACGATGTTTCGGGTAAAGTACGGGGCATGGGCTCCGCTCAGGTTGAGCAGCATGCTGTCTTTGCCTGCAACAGGGTAGACTTCCATCTTCTGGATATAGGGTATCATTCGTTCTCCTCCTCAGGTAGGTGCGTATGCATAGGTATCTCTTTGATAATCAAAGGCTATAATGGAATTTTTCAATTGTCAATTTGAAATTTATAATTCATGGTTTATTTTTTATAATTTTATTATATTCTATTACAATCCTTAACAATTCTTGCTATTTATCAATTAGGACGAACTATATGGATAAATACATTGCAAAAATACCTTCCTTTTTGATGAAAATACTCTTTGAAATCTCTTCTAAACTATGCAATACTATAATTACTTTATAAATATTGAATCTATTTTCAAATATGCGGGGACTCGCTCATGCCAACCGACTCTGACAAGTACAATATCAAGACCGTCGCCAGATGCTTCCAGATCTTGGATCTTGCATCCGAAAACAGTGGTCCGATTTCCATTCAGGATGTCTGTGCAGCCCTGGACACCAACAGCAACATGGCCTTCCGTCTTCTGGCAAGTCTGCAGAACTCCGGCTACATGAGCAAGGATCCGTACTCCGGTCTGTATACCCTTTCGCTGAAAACACTCAAGCTCAGCCGCAGCGCCCTGCAGTCACAGGAGATACGCAAGGTCACCATGCCGTATCTGGAACTGCTGTGGAACCAATTTCCGAAGGCGAATGTAAATATGGCTGTCTTCTACAATGGAGAGGTCCTGATGCTCGACCGCATCGACACCCAATCCACTCCCCGCACCTACTTCACCCCAGGCCGACAGCTACCCTTTCACTGCAGTGCGCTCGGCAAGGTACTCACCAGCGAATTGGATGAGGAGGAGCTCGACCAGCTCATCAAGGAGAAAGGCCTTCCCAAATACACGGAGAAGACCATCACCGACCCCGTTGCATTCAAGCAGGAACTTGCAAAGGTACGAAGCGAAGGCGTTGCACGCGACCGAAACGAGTTCATTGACGGAGACAACTGTTCGGCAGTACCGGTCAGGGGCAGGGATGGACGTGTCATCGCCGGCATCAGCGTAAGTGCCCTGACTTCCAATATGAGTGTAGAGGAGATTGAAGCAGCCATCCCGCGCCTCAAGGACACTGCTTCCAAGATCTCCTATATGATGGGGTACACTACGCAGCCGGTTATGTAACCGATACCATTTGGTCTACACTGACAAGCGTTGCTAGTTTTGCTTCCCGAAGCTCATCGGTGAAACCTGATTTGGAGAACAACCAGTACTCTGCTTGTTCTCCTTTCTTCACTATCGTGCTCCTCTGTACCAAGCGTGCATAATCACTGAGGCCTACCTTGGTGGAGCGCCATTTGCATTCTGCGAAAATCATCACTCCCTCTGCATCCTCAGCTACCAGATCCAGCTCCTCATTCTGATGATTCTGCATGTCAAACCCCCACCAATGAGAGATTGCAATAATCGGTCTGTCTGTGTGCTGGAGAAAATACGTGTGACACATTTTCTCAAACTGTTTACCCACAAATTGATCCATGTATTGTTCAAGAATACGTATTGGACCTTCAGGCTTCCCTTGTTCCAACAGTGAAAGGTAGGGATAGACAAAACGTAAGTAAAAAGCAAAAAGAGAATCAGAAATCTGGTAGACCCCTTTCTTGGCTTGTTTTTCGCCAAAAGGCAACTCTCTGGCAACAAGCCCCAATGCTTGCAGTGTCTTTAGGAGTGCAGCAAGATGGGGTGAGCTGACCCCAAGCTTGTCTGCCATCTGGCTGGGCTTCGTGGTTCCCGCAGCGAGGAGCGCCAAGACCTGTGCATATTGCTCTGGGTTTCTCGTCTCCATGGAGAGCAAGAATTGTGGTTCATAGTACAGAAGACCTGTTTTCAGGAACCAGATCTCCCTGATGGCTTCCCACAAGGGATCTTCTGAAGCAAAGTATTGTACATACAAGGGAACACCACCGGACATTGCTTGTACAAGAACCGACTCAATGGGACTACGAGCACAAAGCAAGGCTGTTTCGGCAAGAGAGAAGGGATTGAGTTTCAATGTCCTTGTCCTTCGCCCGTACAATGGACTTTTCGATCCCATGACTTCCTGTTCCATAAAACTGACTGATGAACCAGTGAGTATGATCATGAGCTTGGTCTTCTTCAACGTATGATCAATAGCATATTGGAGCACACTCATGCTGTTGGGAATTGATGAACAGAAGTAAGGGAACTCATCAATGACAAAGACCAATCGCTCATGCTCGGCAACTTCAGCAAGATACCCCAAGGCCTTCTCAAAGTTTGCAAATTGCATTTGGGCTTTCTGAAGCAAAGAGTCACTGATGGCCTCGGACAACTTTTCCAAACCAACTGCTTCAGATCCTCTCTGCGCCATGTGATACACCGCACGCTTTTCCTCGCAAAAACGTACCACCAGCGAGGTTTTGCCGATCCTGCGCCTTCCATACACGACACAAAATTCAAAGTCCTGTGATGCATAGGCCTTTTCAAGATAGGCAAGCTCATCTTTTCTTCCGATAAACAGTTGATCATTCATAGCTATAGTTAATCACTCAATTATCATTTAGTAAAGTATATTTTACTAAAACATACTTTAGCAATATGCAGAAGGCTGCCCTTTCGGACAGCCTTCATATTACTCTCTATTGGATTTGATCAGTCAAAAACCTCGTAGCCGCCCTTGACGAGCTCGCTCTTAAGGTTCTCCATCTGCTTCAAAGGAGACGGCATGTTCGGAAGGAAAGGCTTGCCCACCCTCTGGCCCACCAGATTCGCCAGGTCCTTCGTCGCCACCGGGAAGCTCGACTTGTCCGTGGCAAGACGGATCGGGTTGAGCTTCAGCTGTGCCTCCAAGGAACCCTTGAGATCTCCTGCAACATACTTGTCGTAGATGGAGCAGACAAGCTTGGGCAGGTAGTTGGCCGTAGAGCACACAGCCCCCACGGCCCCGACGCACAGGCCCGAGTAGATCAGCGTGTCCTTGCCGCACATCACGCGGAAGTTCACGTCGGCGTTGCGCCTGATGAACTCGATGGTCTGCGTCAGGTCCCCGCTGGAGTCCTTCATGCCCACCAGGTTGGGGATGCTGTGTGCAAGCTCCTCTACCAGCTCCTGGCTCATCGCGTAGCCGCAGCGCCCGGGGTTGTTGTACAAGAGCACCGCCGTATCGGGCACCGATGCGGCTATGCTTCTGATGTGGCCCTTCAGCTCCTCGTCGGTGGGCTTGATGAACATCGGCTGCAGGATCGAGACGGCCTTCGCTCCCATCGAGGCGCCCATCCGGGCGAGGCGGATGCACTTGGTGGTGCGGATGTTTCCCACGCCCATGTACACCGGCACCCGGCCGGCCGCCTGGTCCATCATGACCGACAGGGCCCTTTCCATCTCATCCTCCTCCATCATGTAGAACTCCCCGTTGGAGCCGAAGGCCAGGATGCCCGAGCATCCGCCTTCTATGACGAAGTCGATGAGCCTGCGAAGCGCCGCCTCGTCCAGCGTCTCGTCCTCTTTGATCGGGGTCACGATCGGGGGGATGATCCCCTTGATGAAGGAAGTATCCATGCTCACTCCCCGATTGCGGTGCCGGACAGCTTCGCATAGTAGCGTGCCAGGGCGCTGTGGTCGTCGCCTCCGAAGCCGTCGGCGTGCAGGGTCTCCATCATCTCGCGTGCAAGGGCCGTCAAGGGAAGCGGGGAGCCCACCCCGTGGCCCGTGTCCAGCGCGTTGGCAAGGTCCTTGATGTGCAGGTCGATCTTGA
>JAAZAT010000025.1 GCA_012514185.1 Spirochaetales bacterium
AGCCAGAAATTTCTTCATAGACATATCTCCTTGTAGTTCTAAGTGTAAACGTTCAACTTAGCTTAAATCACATTAAACCATGAATCAAGAGAAAACGCAAATAGGTTTGGCTGAAAACGGGCTTGGAATGAATGATTTACGTTGAATTTATGCATTTTTTGCATACATACAGGAGGGTTTACCCATGACCAGAGTGCAGGAATACAGTATACTACTATGATATTGCGAGGTGCTGCATGGTACGACATACGACCTATACAAAACACGATGGAATCGTATACGGGATTACCCGTACATTTCATATCTTGTGTCTGGTATTTACCCTTTTTCTCATCTGGGGCCTCTCGGTGAACATGGCTGAAGGGGTTAGGCTGGTCACCATGCCTCATATTCCTGTCCTGATAGTACTCAGCCTTGCAGGCACACTCTACCGCGACAGCTGGTACTTCAACACGCAGGACAAAACGGTTACGAGCATCTACGGTTTTGCTTGGATTTGCAAACGGGAGACGTTCTCGTTTTCGGAGGTAGAGCGGTTGGAGCTTACCCATTTTGTCAGGGGAAGCAGCGACAAGCATGCAAAGCCGACCAAGCGTCGCCTCAGGGCAATGATTGTCCTATCCCTCAGGCTGAAGGATGACCAGGTCAAAACAATCGAGGTCATTGCCGAAAAAACTTCAGGAGGAAGAACCGAGTCCTCATTGCAGGCCATTGCAGCCGTCACAGGCCTTCCGATGTATGTGGACCGACCTCGTGACTTGGACCTGGCCGTAACCTACAAGGACCTTTGAAAGGAAGAAGCCACCCGGTCGGGTGGCTTCAATGCTTAGGTGGTCTTGTTGGCGTCGGCCTGGGCTTCTTCCATACTTACCTTGCTGCGGTCCTCTTTGTCGTAGAGCCAGCAAGCGACCTGGTGCTTGTCCTCGATATCGAACATCGGGGGTATGTGGCAGGAGCACCATGGCATCTTCTTGGGACAACGGTCGTAGAAGTAACAGCCGTTGCGCTCCTTGTCCGGGGATGGGACATCCCCGCTGAGGATGATGCGCTTTCGCTCCCGCTCCACCTTCGGGTCGGGAATCGGAGCTGCGCTGAGCAGGGCGGTGGTGTAGGGGTGCAATGGATTGTCGTACAACCTCACTGCATCGCTGATCTCGACGATCTTGCCGAGGTACATGACCGCCACACGGGTGGAGATGTGCTGGATGACCGCCAAGTCATGGGCGATGAAGATGTAGGTGAGGCCGAACTCCTTCTGCAGGTCCCCCAGCAGGTTCAGGATCTGGGACTGGATCGATACGTCCAGGGCGGAAACCGGCTCATCGGCAAGGATGATTTTCGGATTGAGTGCCAAAGCCCGGGCTATTCCGATCCTCTGGCGCTGGCCGCCGCTGAATTCGTGGGGATAGCGGTTCTTGAACGCCTTGTTCAATCCGACGCGCTCCATCAGGTTTTCAACCTTGCGTTCGATATCCAAGGCCGAGAGCGGCTTGTCCAATAATTTTCGGTTGTTGTAGATGACCAGCGGCTCTGCAATGATGGATCGAACCGTCATGCGGGGGTCGAGCGATGCATAGGGATCCTGAAAGATCATCTGGATGTCGCGTCGGGCTTTAAGCATCGTTTTCTGGTCGGCCTTGACCAAGTCAATGCCGTCGAAGACAACGCTGCCGCTGGTGGGTTTGTACAGCTGGGCGATCGATCGCACCGTGGTGGATTTTCCGCAACCGGACTCTCCTACGATGCCGAGCGTCTCACCGGGGTATACATCAAAGGAGATGCCGTCGACTGCACGAATCGCTCCGACTTGTTTCTGCAACAATGCTCCGCTGGTAATGGGGAAGTGCTGCTTCAGGTCCCTGACTTCCAAAAGGGGTTTCTTTGCTGTGCTCATGTTGCCTTCTCCTCTCCGTTTGCTTCTTTCAGTGCCTTGGCTTTTGCTGCTTCATCAGCAAACAGCCAACAGGCGACTTCGTGTCCCTTTCCCAATTCCTTTACCGGCGGGTATGCATGGCGGCATACTTCCATGGCCTTGTGGCAGCGGGGGTGGAAGGGACAGCAGGGAGGCAGGTCGATGACGTTCGGCGGTTGGCCCTCGATGGAGAAGAGCCTGTTGCCCTTCTTTGTGGTATCCATGCGGGGAACACTCTTGATGAGGCCTTCAGTATAGGGATGGGACGGTCTTGCGTAGAGGTCTTCAGTGGCCGCCTTTTCTACAATCTTTCCGGCATACATGACGCAGACTTGGTCGCACATGCCTGCAACCACGCCCAGGTCGTGGGTGATGAGAATGACGGCGGTGCCCATCTTGGTGCTGAGCTTGTCGATCAACTCAAGAATCTGGGCTTGGATGGTTACGTCCAAGGCGGTGGTCGGCTCGTCGGCCACCAGGACCTGGGCGTTGCAGGAGAGCGCCATGGCGATCATGACACGCTGGCGCATGCCGCCGGAGAACTGGTGGGGGTAATTCTGGATTCGTTTCTCAGCCGATGGGATGCCTACCAGCTTGAGCATGTCGATCGAGCGCTTGAGCGCCTCCTGCTTGGTGACATCCTTCTCATGCAGGCGGATGGTCTCAACCATCTGCGTGGAAATCTTGAGGAAGGGGTTGAGGCTGGTCATGGGGTCCTGGAAGATCATGGAGATCTTATTGCCCCGGATCTCGCGCATCTCCTTCTCGGAAAGCTTGAGGATGTCGACTCCCTCGAAGAGTGCTTCTCCTCCTACAACCTTTCCCGGAGGGGAAGGGATGAGGCGCATGATGGAGAGGTTCGTGACGCTCTTGCCGCTGCCGCTCTCTCCGACGATGCCCAAGGTTTCTCCTTCATGGAGCGTAAATGATACCCCGTCCACGGCTTTGACGATGCCGGCATCGGTTTTAAAATATGTTCTGAGGTCCTTTACTTCGAGGACCACTTTTGCTTCGGTATTCAGACTCATTGGTGTCCTCCTAAAGTTGGTTCTTGCTTTGTGGGTCGAATGCATCCCTCAAGCCGTCACCGAAAAAGTTCATGGCAAAAAGGAAGATGGTCATGGCAATGGCAGGGAAGATCAACTTCCAAGGATACAGCGTCATGCCGTTGACGGCGTCTCCAACGAGGGAGCCCCACGATGCATACGGAGCCTGAACCCCGAGACCGAGGAAGGAGAGGAAGGACTCCTGCATGATGAATGCGGGAACCCTGAGCGTTGAATAGACAATGATGACGGAAAGTGAGTTGGGAACCATGTGGCGGAAAATGATACGTCCGGTGGAAGCTCCCATGCTGCGGGCCGCTTCAACGTATTCGCTGTTCTTCAGGCTCATGACCTGGCCGCGTACCATGCGGGCGACGGTCAGCC